>CAZEDP010000046.1:0-10180 GCA_964511035.1 uncultured Gammaproteobacteria bacterium | reverse complement strand
AACTACAATACATGTTGAAAATAATAGGGTTTCTAATAATGATCAAAATTTCATGAAAATCCTAAATTAATTTTAAGTTAATATAAAATTAGAATACGCAAAGAATAATTATTAATGGGCAAAGTGTCTGAAATGGAACAAACTAAAAAAATAATCCTTGCAAGTGCCTCTCCGAGAAGAAAAGAGCTTCTTGAAAAAATGGGGCTTGCATTTGAAATAATAACTTCACAGGTCGAAGAAAATATTGAAAACGGACCTTATTCAAAAGAACTTGTCGAAAACCTCGCTCTGGAAAAGGCTCTTGATGTCAGCAGGCAAGTAAAAACTCCTGCCCTGATAATCGGAGCTGATACCGTCGTGGTCATAGACGGGATAATTCTCGGCAAGCCGAAGGATAAAAACGATGCCGTCAGGATATTGGGGCTTTTGAGCGGTAGAACGCATACGGTCGTGACATCTATTGCAATAATAGATACGAAAACAAACACAAAATCAGTCGAATCGGTTGAAAGCAAAGTAACTTTTAAAAAATTGAGCTTAAAAGAAGTCGAGGATTACATTGCAACGGGCGAGCCCATGGACAAAGCTGGCGCTTACGGAATTCAGGGTTATGCAAGTTCGTTTATAACATCAATCTGCGGATGTTATACAAATGTCGTGGGGATATCAACTTATAAGCTGTCCGAAATGCTTAAAAAATTTACCTAATCAAAATCCAGACTTATATCAACCGTACCGGCTTTTGCTGTTATTGCGCTTGTTGAAATATAATCAACGCCTGTTTTGGCGTACTGTGCAATATTGTCCAAATTAATTCTTCCGCTGATTTCGGTTACGGCTTTTTTGTTTATGATTTTTACCGCTTCAGAGGCTTCTTGAGGCGTCATATTATCCAGCATTATAATATCAACAGCATTTTCAAGAGCTTCTTTTACTTCTTTTAAATTCTCGGTTTCGACTTCGATTTTTGTTGTATGAGAAATTTCCTTACGCAAAGCCTTAACAGCCTGCGATATTCCTCCTGCTGCTTTGATATGGTTGTCTTTTATCATTGCGCAGTCAAAAAGTCCAAACCTGTGAGGGTATCCTCCTCCGGTTACAACGGCATATTTTTCAAAAACTCTGAAATTTGGGGTGGTTTTTCTCGTATCGGCTATTTTTACTCCGTAAGCCTCAACAGCTTTAGCAAATGTATTTGTGCAGGTTGCTATTGCGCTCATCCGCTGAATAAAGTTTAAAGCTGTCCTTTCGCCCGTGAGTATAACAGAAGCTTTGCCTTCAATAACTCCGATGATGTCGTCAGTTTTTACTTTGTCACCGTCTTTATATTTCCCTGTAAATTTTGTTTCCTTATCCAGAAGTTTAAAAACAGTTTCAAAAACCTGCAGTCCGCAGAGAATAAAATCTTCCTTTGCCTTGAGAACCGCTTTAATTCTTTTGTCGGACTTTATTACGGCAGAGGTTGTAATATCCCCGTGCCCGATGTCTTCTTTAAGCGCCTGCTTTATAAAGTCCTCGAATAACAGACTATATTGAAGATAATACATCCCTGCCCGCCTTTTTTTCTCTTCGGATAAAGCTGTGCTTGGCTTCATGAAGTTCATAAGAATAATCTTCCCTGAAATGAGCCCCCCTGCTCTCTTCTCTGGCAAGAGCAGATTGGGTTATGAGCTTTGCAACGGTCAAAAGATTTCTGTATTCGTATTCTTCAATATTTGAACATTTATATTCGCTGTTGAAAAGAACTATTAATTCATCTATTGCTTTTAATGCCTTTTCCATCCCTGCTCTGCTGCGGACAATTCCGACATTTTGCCACATTTGCTGTTTCAGAAGCTTTAATGCCTCGTTCGTATAAATGTCCTCAGGCTCTTTATTGTTATCATATTGTTTGATTACGTTGTTTATATCGCTGTCGATGTATATTTCATCCGAAAGATAGCGGTCGGTAAGATACTTCACCGTTTCGCCCGAAATCACCGCACATTCGAGCAGCGAATTGCTGGCAAGCCTGTTTGCGCCGTGCAGCGAACTGCATGCAGCTTCGCCTACCGCAAATAAATTCGGAACGGAAGTCAAGCCCTGCAAGTTAATTTTTATTCCGCCCATAATATAATGTGCGGAAGGTGAAACAGGTATGGGTTCGTTAAAGATATCAATATTATTGTCTTTGCAGACTTCAATTATATGCGGAAATCTGTTAGTTAATCTTTCTTTTTCAATTGAAGTTGTATCAAGATACACATAGTTTGAATTTGTAGCCTTCATCTCATAAAAAATAGCTCTGGCGACAATGTCTCTCGGCGCTAAGTCGCCCCTTGGGTCGTACTTATGTGTGAATTCCTGCCTGTTTGAGTTTAATAGCCTTGCGCCTTCACCCCTTACAGATTCCGAAATCAGAAATCTCGTATCTTCATCTTTTATATTTAATGCGGTCGGGTGGAACTGAATGAACTCCATATCCTGAAGAACGGCTCCCGCCCTGTATGCCAACGCAATCCCGTCACCGGTTGCAATTTTAGGGTTTGTGGTATTTGAATATACCTGCCCCACGCCTCCTGATGCGAGTATTACAGCCGAGGAAAACAGAGCTTCGTATTCATATCTGTCGGCGTTAAATACAAGCACTCCTCTGCAATATCCGCTGTTATCAACAAGAAGATCAACCGCGGCGGTATTGCGGTAAATTTTAATATAAGGACTTTTTTCCGCCATGGAACACAATGCCAATTCAATGCTTCTGCCGGTAGAATCACCGCCTGAATGCAGTATCCTCCTTATGCTGTGAGCGGCTTCAAGCGTAAGGGCAATTTTATTTTCGTAATCTTTATCAAAATTTACGCCGTATTTTATTAAGTCGCCGATAACTTCAGCGCTGTTTTCGGAAATAAACCTTGCAACGCTTTCGTCGGTCAAGCCTGCTCCGGCTTTGAGAGTATCCTGAACGTGAAGCTCGACGGAATCTTCGAGATTTTCGGGCATTACTGCAGCAATTCCGCCCTGAGCATACCTTGAATTGCTTTCTCTTAAGTTTGATTTGGTTATAAGAAGAACGTTTACTTTTTTCTCTGCAAGCTTAATTGCAGAATACAAACCTGCTATCCCGCTTCCTATAATAATTACCTGACTGTTAAAAATTTTCATAAAATTAAATCTTTATAATAAACAAATTTTAACTCAAACATAACAGCACTTGCGTTGAAGTATATCTTCAAAACCGATTAATTTCAATCCCATGAGGGTTTGCATGTTTATTAAAATGGCTTTTAAATCAAACACTGTCAAGGACATGTAATCTTTTTTCTCTTGATAGATTTAAAACTGCTTCACAGTCAATTTTTATCTGTTTCGCCAGTTCCTGCTCCGTGTCGAATTTTATTTCATCACGTATCTTTTTAACGAAAGTCAGAGTTAATTCTTTGCCGTAAAGTTCGCCTTTATAGTCAAAAATATGAGCTTCTATAAGATTTTGCTTTAAATCGCCAAAAGTCGGTCTTTTGCCGATGTTTACGGCTGAATGAAATTCTTTTCCGTCTATATTGATTATTCCGAAATAAACTCCCGAATGAGGAATTATAATATCCCTTTCGGTTAAAAGATTAGCTGTCGGGAAACCCATAGCCGTTCCTCTGCCCTTGCCTTTAACGACTTTTCCTTTTACCGAAAATTCCCTTCCCAAAAATTTTGCCGCAATTTCAACATCGCCGGAAGAAATGAACTTTCTCACCGCTGAACTGCTGACCGTGTGCCCGTCAATCAGAACCGGCTGTATCACTGAAAGGGAGTAACCGAACACGCTTTCATAGGTTTTAAGAATATTTTTGTCGCCTGTTTTCTGCTTGCCAAACCTGTGATTATACCCTACCGTAATGTTTACGGCATGGAGCGATTCGCTGAGGATGTTTTTTATGTAGTCATACGCGCTTATTTGAGAGAATTCTCTAGTGAAATCAACAACAAGCGCAGCTTCTATTCCCATTTCTTCCATTATTGCCAGTTTGTCGTCCAGCGACGTTATAGATTTTACGGGTGTTTTTGCGGTTATAAGATTCGGATGCGAGCTGAACGTCAAAACCGCAGGAACTGCTTCAAAGAAATTCCCTTTATTGACTGCTTCAGAAATGACTTGTTGGTGTCCCAAATGGACTCCGTCGAACATACCGAGAGCTAAAGAAGACCTGACAAGCAAATCGGGTTTTATTTCGCGGTATATTTTCAATGTCATCCGTTATTTACCTTTTAATAAAGCTTGAATTAATTATAAGCAAAAAAGAAATCTATTTGGAGAGTGCATAAAAATTATGCCAACGGCTCTTTCATTCAAGATAATAAATGACAAAGTTCTTATTCAACGGTTACTGATTTGGCAAGATTCCTCGGCTGGTCAACGTCTTTGCCCAAAAATTCGGCTATGTAATAAGCCAAAAGCTGAAGCGGTATCGTTGTCAAAACAGGCGAAAAAACTTCGTCAACCGACGGGATAGTTAATACATCATCAAAAATTGTTGACAGGTGCGGATCATCCGCAGATGTCAAAGCAATCAGCTTTGCATCCCGTGCCTTTGCTTCTTCGCTGTTTGAAAGTACTTTATCATAGACTTTGCCGGGTACAAGTATAGCAAGAACAGGCAGTGTCTCATCAAGCATGGCAATAGGTCCGTGCTTCAGTTCGCCTGCCGGATAACCCGTTGCATTAATGTAGCTGATTTCTTTGAGTTTTAATGCTCCCTCCAAAGCAACCGGGAAATTGATGCCGCGGGCTATGTATATAAAATCTCTTGTTGAATGAAACTTTCTGGCGCATGCCTTAATGGGCTCGCGGTTGCTGAGTATTATTTCTACTTTTTGAGGAAGCGAAAGAAGTTCCTGCTTGAATTTTACGCTGTCATCGCGCGAAATAACGCCTTTGGTTTCGGCGAGATACAAAACAAGCAGATAAAAGGCAAGAAGCTGCGCCGTATATGATTTTGTTGCCGCAACCGAGACTTCAATACCTGCATTGATGGGCAGAAGGCTGTCTGCAAGTCTTGCCATTGTTGAATCAACTCTGTTTGTAATAATCAGAATATGAGCGCCCTTCGCTTTTGCCATATTTATTGCAGTAATAGTATCAGCGGTTTCTCCTGACTGAGAAACGCCTATAACGAGCGAATTAGAGTCAACAATTGGTTTTTTGTAGATGTATTCGCTTGAAGCTTCAACATCAACAGGAATTCCAATCATATCTTCAATAAGTGATTTCCCTATGAGTCCCGCATGGAGTGATGTTCCGCAGGCTATAATCTGTATTCTGTTGAGATTTTTGAGATGATTTTTGCTTAGCTTAACTTCATTTAACTGAACGGGTTTGTCGCATGTTATAAGCCTGCCGCTCAATGTTTGGCGGATTATATCGGGTTGTTCGTGAATTTCTTTAAGCATGTAATGTTTGTAGCCCATTTTGCTCAAAGCAATCGGCTCCCAGGGTATAAGCTCGATTTTTTTGTCAACTCTGCATCCGTCAAGGTTATAAACATTTACGCTGTTTTTGTATACTTCAGCAACTTCGTTATCGTCAAGATAAATAACCTTTTTAGTGTATTCAAGAATGGCGGGAACATCGCTTGCTATGAAGTTTTCATTTTCACCCAGACCTATAATAAGCGGCGCATTTTTTCTTGCTGCAATTAATCTGTCGGGATTATCGGCATAAAAAATGCTCAAAGCATAAGCCCCGACAACCTTTTTTAAAGAATTCCGCACTGCATCGGTCAGGTTCGGATATTCTTTCAAAGTTTCTTCAATCAGGTGAACCAGAACTTCTGTATCTGTTTGAGAAACGAATTTATGACCTTTTTTCACCAAGTCGTCCCGTAAAGTTTTGAAATTTTCAATAATTCCGTTATGGACGAGGACAAGTTTTTTGCAGCAGCTTAAATGAGGGTGCGCATTTGTTTCGTTAGGCACTCCATGTGTAGCCCATCTGATGTGCCCGATGCCTATTGTACTTCCCAGCTCAGTTATTCCGTTACTTTCTATAAGGGTTTTCAGGTTACCCAGTTTTCCCTCGGCTTTATAAATTTTAATTTTATCCTTTGCCCATAAAGCTACCCCTGAGGAATCGTACCCCCTGTATTCGAGCTTTGTTAGTCCGCTGAGAAGAACGTCAACGGCTTTTTTATTTCCGATATACCCGACTATTCCGCACAAAATTATTTACCTCATCTTTAATATTAAATAATATTTTATGTGCGTATTATAAACTAAATAAAGATGACAAAACACAATAGTTTTAATAACAATGCAGCAGAAAAACATTTGGGGCATTTACAAAAAAGTGATTATTTTTTAAGATTTGATGTATATTTTTATCAGATAATCGCCATTTTAAAATAATTGAGGTCTGCAAATGAAAAAAGGTTTAGCTGTTTTACTGTTTTTATCATTTTTAATTATGCTTTGCATAACTCAGCCGACTTTTTCCGATTCTGCATCCGATACATATTCAAAAGCAAATGCAATGCTTGTTTCAGGCAAATACAACGAAGCTGTCAATTATTACAATGTTGTAATTAAACAAAATCCCAAGTTTTATGAAGCATATATCGGACTGGGAATGGCATACAAAGAGCTTGGACGATATCAGGAAGCATACGATGCAACAACAAAAGCCATTAAATTAAAACCGTCATATTATCAGGCTTATTATAACCTCGGGATTATCCTTGAAAGTATGGGTAAAAATGCCGAAGCAATTAATGCTTATGAAAAATTCCTCAAAGAAATACCCGGAGCGGACAGATTTTCCGATGCAAAACAAAGAATAATCAATCTGAAGAAACAATAAGGACGATTTAATTGATAGTAAACTTAAACGATTTGGAATATAAGCCCAATCAAACTCTGCAAATCAGTTTTTGCGAAAAAATTCCCGAGATTGAATCCGATAAAGTTACCGGTGAAATAGAAGTAGTCTTAACTCCCTACGGAGCTGACGTATGCGGAAAAATAGAAACAAATATTATTCTCCGGTGCGACAGATGTTTGGAAGATTTTGAATATCTTTTGAAAGCTGAGATAAAAGAAAAATTTGTTAAAACTTCCACCGTCGATATTGAAAAAAATTCGAAAGAAATTGAGTTAAAAGATGAGGATGATTTTTCTCAAATTTTAAATCCTGAAAAAGAAATAGATATAACCGATCTGGTTTATCAAACTCTGGTTTTGAGCATGCCGTTTAAAAAACTTTGCAGTTCTAATTGCAAAGGCATTGAGGCATATACTCCGCCGGTTGAAGAAAATGACGTCGATCCGAGGTTGGAAATCTTCAAAAAATTAACCCAAGAAAAATGAAAATTTAAAATCCTTATTAATCATCAGAAAAACAACTGATTTACAAAATTGTTATGTTTGGTTAATAATTAAGTAAATGCATGGACAGGAGACTATAAATCATGGCAACGCCAAAGAAAAAAGCGGGTAAGTGCGCTCAAGGACATAGAAGAGCTAAATGGAAAGCAACTTTGCCTTCATTGGGCAAATGCAAAAATTGTGGCGAAATGAAATTAACCCATACCGTATGCAGTTTCTGCGGACAATACGATAATAAAATCGCCAGTAAAAAAGCACAAGAGTAAAGAATAAATAATAAATATGACTATAACAATTGCAATAGACGCAATGGGTGGCGATTACGCCCCATTGGAAGTTGTAAAGGGTGCTGTTGAAGCGGCAAAAGAATATAATGTTGCTCTTCAACTAGTAGGTCAACCTGATAAAATTAATGCCGAACTCAAAAAATATGATATTAAAGGCCTAGATATAGGTATTACACCTGCCGAAGAAGTCATAGAAATGGATGAACCCCCGGGTGTCGCAATCAGAAGAAAGAAAAATTCTTCGATTGTTGTCGGTGTCGATTCTGTTGCAAAAGGAATTTCGCATGCTTTTGTTTCTGCCGGAAGCACCGGTGCTGCTATGGCAGCAAGTCTTTTCGGACTGGGAAGACTTCCCGGTATCGACAGACCGGCAATAGCAGTTGTGTTTCCAAGTATGGACAAGCATGTTGTTCTTTTGGATGCCGGAGCAAACAGCATTTGCGAACCGCATATGCTTTATCAGTTTGCAATTATGGGAAGCATCTTCTCTTCCTATATTATAGGAGTAGAAAATCCCTCGGTCGGCATTTTAAACATCGGCGGAGAATCAAGTAAAGGTAACACTTTAGCACAGAATACATATAAACTTTTTGCTCAAAATCAGGACAATATTAACTTTATCGGCAATGTTGAAGGCAGAGAAGTTTTCATGGGAGTCAGTAACGTTGTTGTTTGCGACGGTTTCGTCGGTAATATCACTTTAAAAGTTGCTGAAGGCGTTGCAGGCATGATAATGAAAATGCTGAAGGATGAGCTGACTTCTTCTTTTAAGGCTAAACTTGGCGCATATATAGCTAAAGATGCATTTATGAATCTCAAGAAGAAAGCCGATTATCAGGAATACGGCGGAGCTTTGCTCCTTGGCATTAAAGGTGTTTGCATTATTGCTCACGGCGGAAGCAAAGCACATGCCATTAAAAATGCCATAAGGGTTGCAAAAGAAGCAGTAGAAAAAGATATTAACGGTAAAATTTCACACATGTATGAGTTAAACAGAATATGATGTATAAAAACAGAGACTTTTATCCTGTCAGCATAGTAGGACTCGGTAAGTATGTTCCCGAAAATATAATAAAAAATGACGATTTATCCAAAATTGTAGATACAAACGATGAATGGATACTAACAAGAACCGGCATAAGCGAAAGACACGTTGTCAGCGGTGATGAAACATCTGTTTCGCTGGCTTCCAAGGCAGCCAAGGATGCTCTGGGATATGCGGGAGTTTCTGCGGAAGAAATTGATTTAATTGTTGTTGCAACTTCTCTGCCGGATAATTTATATCCTTCAACAGCTTGCGAAGTACAGGAAGCCATCGGCGCCAAGAATGCGGTTGCTTTTGATATAGTTGCCGCTTGCAGCGGATTGATTTTTGCGCTCAATATCGCAAAAAGTTTCATTATGAACGGCACATACAACAAAGTACTGTTAGTCGGAGTTGATGTCCATTCAAGATTTTTGGACTGGACCGACAGATCAACCTGTGTACTTTTTGGCGACGGCGCGGGAGCTTTTGTCCTTCAGCGTTCCGAAGACGGTATCAATGATATTATGTCCATCGACATTCATTCTGACGGTTCAAAAGCCGGCGAGCTTAAAATTCCCGTAAACGGAAAGAATTGTCCTCTTGTTAAGCCCAATAAACCAAAAGAGCAGCTTGTTTATATGAACGGAAAAGAGATATATAAGTTTGCAGTTAACGTAGTTCCAGAGTCGGTTCTTGAAGCCCTTGCTTCAGCAGGTTTAACCATTGATGATCTGGATTATCTTATACCTCATCAGGCAAATATGAGAATTATTTCTGCCGTAACCGAAAGATTAAACCTTAGAGAAGAACAGGTTATTGCAAAACTTGGCAAGTACGGAAATACTTCAACGGCATCAATCCCGATTGCTCTTAATGACGCGTTGAAGGAAGATAACATAAAAACACCTGCAATTATTGCAATGTGCGGTTTTGGAGCGGGCCTTACCTGGGGTACTGCAGTCATCAGGTGGAGAGCTAAAGATAAAAGGTTAACGGTAGGCGCTTAATCATCAAATTTCAACCAGCAGCCCGGATCTTTGTTGAAAGGACTTTTTGTTAAAGCATATGAAAGGCATTTTAATCCTTTTTATGACTTTTCAGAAAATCTAAAAACTCCTGTCTATATGAATTTATATCCCATTAGTTAAATTTATTATCATTGTAAAACTTTGTTAAAAAATGCCGGATAAACAGCAATTTTTTTTGTTTTTGTATTTTAAATAAATGACATAGTAAGTTAAAAAGAAAAATCCGATGATTGGAAAAATTTTACCTAATAATTTTGCAATACAAAGAAATTACTCGGGCAAATATAGTAAAAGCAAAGCTATAAGTTTCAGTGCAACCGGAGCTGATGCTTACTCAATTCGCCGTATGGAAGAAAGAGCGATTGCAATAATTCAAGAAAAATCCTATCAGGATGACGAAACAATAAAAAAAGAATTAACAGATATAATAAAAACTTTACAGCAATCAGAAAAAGAAGCCTCATTGAGAAAAATTACGGTTGCGATAA
>CAZEDP010000045.1:0-10553 GCA_964511035.1 uncultured Gammaproteobacteria bacterium | reverse complement strand
CCCTTTCTACTTTACAGGGCGGCGGGCGGGCATAATAACTCCTTAAAAATCAATAAATCAGTAAACACAAAACAAATGACCATAACAAACTCTCAATCAAAAAAATTAAACCCCCTCACCCAAAGAATAATCAAAATATGTGTATTTTTGTGCAATTTTGTGAAATCAAAATCGCCGAAAACTGCACTCCAAAAGCGGTACAGCAACCATGAATTTTACCCCACCGACTGTGAAAAAATGTATAATTTTTGGAAAAAATGTGAAATAAAACAGCCTAAAACCGAGAAACAAAGAACAATACAACTTTTCCCAACTGCAAAACAGCCTTCAATAGCCAAACTTAACCCCAAAACACAGTCCCAAAATTACACAACTTTTTTTGAAAAAATTCAAAATGCCTCAAAACGCAACGCTAGCAAACCGGACACGGATTTACATGTGTGTAATAACTCAAAAAATAAAAACTGTAATACAATACAGCTTTTTAAATACGATATTAAATTAAAAAATGGGCCCGGATGGATTCGAACCAACGACCAAGGGATTATGAGTCCCCTGCGCTACCACTGCGCCACAGGCCCACTTAAGTAAACACTAATATATTATACATAAAGGACTACGTCAAGGAATTTGTTCGACTGTCCTATTTAAAGTTCTTAATCAAATGTCTGCTGACAACGAGGCGCTGTACCTGATTTGTGCCTTCATAAATCTGCGTAATCTTGGCGTCGCGCATCATTCTTTCTACGGGGAACTCTTTTGTATAGCCGTAACCGCCGAGAATCTGAACCGCATCAACGGTTACATCCATCGCTGTATCGCCGCCGAAGTATTTTGAGAGCGATGAGTACATGGATTTGTCTTTATGGTCGTTTTCAACGGCATGAGCGGCTTTATAAACAAGCAGTCTTGCGGCTTCCGTCCTGATTGCCATATCAACGAGCATTTCCTGAATAGCTTCAAAATTGGCGATAGGCTGACCGAACTGTTCTCTTTCCTGAGCATACTTGAAAGCATAATCAAGCGCGCCCTGTGCAACGCCGACACCCTGTGCGCCTACACCCGGTCTGGAGTGGTCGAGGGTGTTCATTGCAATTTTCCAGCCCGAACCTTCTGAACCGAGAAGGTTTTCAGCGGGAACTTCCATATCTTCAAAGATGAGTTCGGCAGTTTCAGAACCTCTGATACCGAGCTTGTGTTCGGTTTTTCCGACTATAAAGCCGGGATAATCTTTTTCGACTACAAAACAGCTCAATCCTCTGATGCCGGCATTCGGATCTGTTTTCGCAAAAACCGTTACCGTGTCAGCAACGTTTCCGTGGCTGATGAACAGCTTGGAACCGTTAATTATATATTTGTCGCCTTTTTTGACAGCTCTTGTTCTTATTCCCATAAAATCGCTTCCGGCTCCGGCTTCGGTAAGCCCGAATGCGCAAAGTTTTTTGCCTTCGGCAACCGGAACGATGAATTTTGTTTTTTGCGCTTCGTTGCCTGCAAGCATAATGGGTTCACTGCCCAATGTGTTTACCATGCAGACTAACGCGCAGGAAAGGTCGACTCTGGATAACTCTTCAACAATAATACAGCCTGTCACAGCATCAACTCCGCCGCCACCGTACTGTTCGGGATATGTCAGACCGACAAGCCCGTTGTTTACCATTTCTTTAAATATATCCCACGGGAATTTCGCTTCTTCATCAATTTGCGCTGAACGAGGCGCAATAATGGTTTCGGCAAATTCTCTGACATACTGTTTAATGTCTCTCTGTTCTTCGGTTAATTGAAAAGTGCTGTTTTCTAATTGCTGTGTTACCATTTGAGTTGCCATTGCCTTTTCCCCTTGTCTTTTAATTATATCAAAAAGATTTCGAGATTATCTTACGTGGTTATAATAAAACTCTTGTCTGCTAAACTCCATAATAGCTGTATTTACATAATTTATCCCAAACCTGATTAAAAGTAAATCTAAGAATAAAGATGTTTGTAAAATTATGTAATGAAAAGACGAAAGATATAAGCATAAAAAAAATCGGAACGACTGGATTCGAACCAGCGACCCCTACCACCCCAAGGTAGTGCGCTACCAAACTGCGCTACGTCCCGATGAAATTATTTTAGTTTAAATCATTGTTAAATTCAACGGATAATTTGATTATTTCCGTTTAGAGGGTACGGAAAAATTACATTTTTCCGCATCTCCTTACTATAAAAGGGGTCTTAAAGATTTAGGACTTATTCCTGAGTATCGTCGATTTCAACTGCTGTCGGTTCTGACGATGCAGTGAATGTATCATAATTAATAACGCTTCCGCTGCCGGCATCAAATTCTCTTATAGGGTGAAATCTGTCAAAGGGATTTCTGTCATAAGGACCGGGGGGCGGAACGCTAATACCTTCAAAACAGTCAGGCGGTCCTGAAAACTTTACCTGCGGATTAAACGGTACTGCATTAAATCCAATTTTGAAATTCATTATCTTCTCCAAATTTTTTTTGCCAGATATATAAAACCCAAACAAATAAAAAATTGCTATCAATGGCTTAATTTTTTCCCGAAATTTGAGTTTTAAAATTTAAAGTAAATCGGGGATAATTTTTAGTCATTAGTCTGTGCTACTATTTATTTGGAATATTTTACTTTTTTCAACATTAATCGAGAGGTACAAAATTTGTTTAGGTTAGATAAAAAAATCATTTGGACAGCGCTGCCGTTAATTCTCGCCGCTTATTTGTCGACTCTTGCGGGTGATGTTTTTGCTTACACTCCTCAATCACTTTATGATGACGTGTGGAAACTTGTTAAGGTCAATTATCTCGATATAAACCAGAACGGACAGGACTGGAAAAGGTGGCGCCATAAATATGACGGAGTAATCAAGAGCGATGAAGACGCTTATGTAGCAATTGATACAATGCTCTCCAGTTTAAACGATCCTTATACAAAATTTCTGAACCCCGATGAATTTGCAGAAGAGGGCAGATCAATATCAGGCTCATTATACGGCGTAGGGATACAAATCGGTATCAAAGACGACAAACTGCTTGTAATTTCACCAATCGAAGATACACCCGCTTTTAAAGCAGGGATAGAAACAAATGACGAAATCCTCGAAATAAACGGAGCTTCAACAAAAGGCATTTCCGTTAAAGACGCCGCCGACAAAATCAGGGGAAAAGAAGGCACAACGGTGACTTTGCTAATTAAGCGGGGACAGGCTAAAAAAACTTATACACTGACAAGGGCTAAAATTGACATTAAAGCAGTTTCAATCAAAGAGCCCAAGACCGTTAAGCTCTCGAAAAACGTCGGCTACATAAGAATCAATTCGTTTTTGAGTAATAATACTTCTTTGGAAGTATCTGAAGCCCTAAAGGCTCTGACTAACAAAGACGGTTATATACTCGATATCCGCTCAAACCCCGGCGGGCTGCTTACAAACGCAATAATAATTTCCGATATGTTTCTTGACAAAGGTGTTATAGTCAGCACCGTTGACAGGGACGGTTACAAAGACACCCAAAGGGCACAAAAAGGCGTTGTGACAACCAAGCCGGTAGTTGTTTTAATTGATGAAGGAAGCGCGAGCGCGAGCGAGATTTTAAGCGGAGCATTGAAGGATAATGACCGAGCCGTGCTGGTCGGGAAAAAAACATTCGGTAAAGGTCTTGTGCAGGAAATTAACGAGCTCCCCGGCGGAACAGGTTTAAATATCACCACGCAGAAATATCTGACTCCAAACGGAACAGACATCAATAAAGTCGGAATTTCTCCGGACGTTGTTATAGCAAACACAGATAAAGATTATAAAAGCAACCATGACGCACAGCTTGAAAAAGCTCAAAGTGTGCTTGAAGAATTGATTAATCAGAGCAAAGAAAACATTGCCGACAAGGCAGCTAAACTTCCTTTACCCAAACTGACGGTTAATCGATAAATTCGGGTAATCATAATTTTTTTGTTTTGAAAATTCTCAAATTTTGCATCCTATCATTTTGCTATTTTTCAAATAAATTTTATAATGTTTTTAAGTAAAAGATTAAAGAAAGTGAATAATATGGATTACGAAAAGATTTTAAATTACGTTCCGATGGTTATTGAGCAGTCAAGCAGAGGGGAACGCTCATTTGATATATTTTCAAGGCTTTTGAGAGAGAGAATTATCTTTCTCGGTGACGAAATTGACGACGAAATGTCAAATTCCATAGTAGCCCAGCTTCTTTTACTGGACTCCGAAAATCCCGAAAAAGACATAATGCTTTATATAAACAGCCCCGGCGGTGTAATAACATCAGGAATGGCTATTTATGATACCATGCAGCATTTAAGAGCGGATGTAAACACAATATGTGTCGGCGAAGCCGCAAGTATGGGTGCATTTTTACTTTGCGCAGGAACCAAAGGCAAAAGAATGTCCCTGCCTAATTCAAGAATTATGATTCACCAGCCTTCCGGCGGAGCAAGAGGACAGGCATCGGATATTGTCATTGAAGCGCAGGAAATTGCAAGAATTAAAAAGCAGATGAATGAACTCATGGCAAAGCACACAGGTCAAACAGTCAAAAAAATCGAACAAGACTCTGACAGAGACAACTATATGAGTCCTCAGGAAGCTATGGAATACGGTTTGATTGACAAAGTTGTCGTAAAGCTCGAAAAACCCGAGAACAAAGAAGAATAATTTATACAAACAATCCTTAATAATTCTAAGAACGGCAAAAAATTTCTTTTGCCGTTTTTTGCAAATAAAAAAACCCGCATAAACGGGTAAAAGATGGGTTAATTTGAGTTGTAGATGTGGTTTATCCTTCAAAAACATATGCAATCAGAGCACTTTCGCGGGCTTTTTTAACAGCGGTCGCCAATGTTCTCTGATGATAGGCACAATTGCCCGTAATTCTCTTAGGGAGAATTTTTCCTCTTTCCGTGAGGTATCTTTTAAGTCTTAAAGTATCTTTGTAATCGATAATATCAATTTTATCGCTGCAAAAATTGCAGTGCTTTGCTTTTTTTCTTGTGTCTCTGTTTCCTGAATGCATTCTTGCCATATAATTTAGTCCTTTCTAAAAGGGAATTTCATCTTCACCTATTAAATCATCATCTGAAATATCGCCAAAGTCAATATCGTTTTGTGAATCTTTTTCATCAGAAGCAGAGCTGACTGCGGCTCCTGCCGAAATAACTTCAACAACCGCGGCATCTATTTCCATAGATTTTTTTTCTGTTCCGTCAGCTGCCTTTTCGACAGAATTTTGTAATCTGCCTTCGATAATGACCATATTGTCTTTTTTAACTGTTTCGTAAACGGTATCTGCAAGTTTTCCTTTTGCAATAACCTTCAAAATTGAGGGTTCTGAGTTTTTGCTGAAGTCAACGGCAAAAAACGCAATAGGCACATTATTGCTGGTGAACCTTTTTTCGGGGCTTCTGACTGCTTTGCCCATAATTACGGCTTTGCTTAAACTCATTTAATTTAATTCTCCCAATTATACCGCTGCTTTTTCTTTAGGCTTAACGGTTATAAAATCTCTGATTACGTTTTCGTTAAGCTTGAGATATCTTTTTAAATCGCTGACTTTATCTTCGGCCAGTTCAACTGTATAAACGGCATAAAAACCGTCTCTGTATGAACCGATTTCAAAAGCCAATTTTCTGCGGCCGATTTTGTCAATGTTTGTAACATTTCCGCCAAAACCTGCTATGGCATCCTTAATGTTTTCAAGTATTTTTTCAACATTTTCAATGTCAAGACTTGATCTGACAATGCATAATAATTCGTAGTTTTTCAATCCGGGTATCCCTCCTTGATAAAATAATTGAGTTTTTTTATCTTATCATGAACAAAATTATTTTGTCAGCAAGTACTTGCCTTCAAAAACAAATTCACTTTTTCCGGTCATAAAAACGCTGCTGTTTGCGCTGTTTTTGTCCCATTCAATTTTGAGACTTCCTCCTGGCAGGTCGGCTTGCACCGGTGTTTCAGCCAAATTATTAATTATCGAGGCAACCGCCGAAGCGCATGCCCCCGTTCCGCAAGCAAGCGTAATACCGCACCCTCTTTCCCAGACATCAACTTTAATATGGTTTTTTGAAATAACTTTTACGAATTCAACGTTGGTTTTTTTCGGGAAAAGATTATGTGTGGATATTTCATGCCCGTATTTGCGCGCAAGCAAAGCTGTATCTTCTTGCGAAAAAATTACGCAGTGGGGATTGCCCATATTTACTGTTGTGATTTTAAACTCTCTGTCGGAAACCTTCAGTTCAAAGCCTTTTACAAGACCTGACTTGATGCCTGTAAATGGTATCTCTGATGCATCGAGATTTGGCTTGCCCATATCAACTTTTACTTCTTTGTTTTCAAGGATTTCAGGTATGATTATCCCTGCAAGGGTTTGGACGGTGAATTTTTTTTTGTTTACAAGAGCATTTTCATAGACATATCTTGCAAAGCATCTTATGCCGTTGCCGCACATTTCGGGCTCGGTCCCGTCGGAGTTAAAAATTCTCCAGCTTGTATCCGCGTCTGTCTTAACATCTTGAGGGTTGACTATAATCAAACCGTCGGCGCCGATTCCAAAGTGCCTGTCGCAAATCTCAACGGCAAGGTCTGAATATGATTTTCCGCTTAAATCAGCATCTTTGCCTTCAACAATGACAAAATCATTTCCCAACCCGTGCATTTTAGTAAAGTTTAAAGTTTTTTGCATAATAATTATTTCCATTCTCGGTTGTTTTCTGTTCAGTCTAAAGATAATCCAACGAGAACATTTATTCAAGATAATTTGAAACACTTTTAGATTCAACAAAAAACAGAGAAACTAAACTCTCTGTTTTCTGAAAAAATGAAAAATCAAACTATAACCAAATTATCATTTGGGATCTTGAAGAATTTTTCCTGTCAGATAATAATGATCGCCTTTATCATGTTTTAATAATTCAAATACATCTGTTTTGAGAGTATTAGCTTTTCTGAAAATTTCGGTTATCAATACTTTAGCACTATGACTATTAAGATTAATCAGATCTTTTTTTATAGCCGTAAAGTTTTGATTATTTTCAGGATTTATAGGACTTACCTTCATTTTTTATCCTTTAATCTACTTCTTAGCGCCTTTACCTTCCGAAAGAAGGAAAAGGCTGATTAAATCTTCAAGTTCTTCAGATTTCTTTCTTTGAGACTGAACTTCTTTTTCGAGAGTTCTGATGTTATTTCTGTATTCTTCAATGGTATTGATGTTGTTTCTGATGTTAAGTCCCAATTCTTCCTGAATCTGCTGTGCTTCTGTCAGGACTTTGTTCATTGATATTCCCATTGCTTCCATTGTCTGGCGGATAATCTGCGCCCCTGTTTGTTTTGTAACGCCGCTTGGAAGCTGCCCGATTAATTTAACAAGGGTATCAACATTTGCCGAACCGGTTTTAAGCTCAAAACCCTTTGACTTGCCGATAATTTGTTTTTCTTCCCTGACAGGTTCACGGTATTTTTCTGTTGAAGGTTCGGGGTAATCACAGGAAGCATGTTCAATTTCTTCGTATGACTGAGGATAATACTCGTCATAATCGAAATCTTCTGTTTCAAGAATTTCGTCTTCTTCCTTGTATGAGATTTCATCTTCATCGTCCTGCAAAAAGTCTTCTGACTCTTCGTCGCTGTAAGAATAAAATTCCTGTTTTTCTTCTTCATCTTCTTCATAGCCGGAATTATCCGATGCATATTCAGGCTCACGTTCTTTAACGGCAGCTGTGGTTTGATAATTATTAAAGGATTGTGTATCCTCAGCCAAACCAAATTCCGTATCATCAGTCTGTTTTTTAAGAGCTTCAATAATTTTTTTACCAACGCCGTCGGGAAGCTTTGTCGATTTTTTTATTTCCACTGTACCTCTCCTTTTTGACTTTATAGAATTGCCGAAATTAAATTAGACCTGCAATCACGGTATCTTAACATAAAGATTGCGTATTTTAAAGAAAAATTTAATTGAATACAACAGTAAATTTACAATTGCTTTTAAATAAAGATAGAGGGTGTAAAAAAATTCAGTTATTCCATCTCAAGCCCGCGGAAAGTTTGTGCCCCATAAGCCCTTCCGTTGCGGCAATTGTTGCAGCGATTGCACAAAGATTTTCTTTTGCGGCGTTTTCTGAAATTTCCTGATAAGTTGCAATCTTTACGAAATCAAAAACGCTTAATCCTCCGCTATATCGGGCAATTGAGTTGGTCGGCAAAACGTGGTTAGTTCCGGAACAATAATCCCCGAATACTTCCGCAGAATAATTTCCGATGAAAATTGAGCCGAAATTACTGCATTTTTGAGCAAAACTTTGAGAATTTTCGACAAAAATCTCAAGGTGTTCGGGCGCTTTTTTATCGGCAATTTCTACGGCTTCATTGATATCATCTACCAGTATAATTATCGAATTTTCTATTGATATTGACGCAATATCCGCTGTTTCGAGGGTATTTAAGAATTCTTGAACTTTTTGTTCAACTTGAGCGGCAAGCTCTTCGCTGTCTGTTATCAAAATTGCCTGAGCTTCTTTGTCGTGTTCTGCCTGAGCGAGCATATCCGCCGCGATAAAATCGGGGTTAGCGGTTTTATCGGCTATTATCATTACTTCCGACGGTCCGGCGAGAAAATCTATTCCGCAAACGCCGTAAACTTCTTTTTTTGCAAGCGTTACATATTTGTTGCCGGGACCGACTATTTTATCGACTTTCGCAATGCTCTGCGTCCCGTATGCCATTGCGGCTACTGCCTGAGCTCCGCCGATTCTGTATATTTTATCCGCTCCGGCGATTTTGCAGGCAGCAATTGTAGCTGGTTTTATTCTCGGACTGCATACGATTACTTCTTTTACTCCTGCAACTTTGGCAGGTATTACAGACATAAGAGCCGATGACGGCAGGGGATAATTTCCACCCGGAACGTAAGCTCCGATTCGCTCAAGCGGGATTATCCTGTGCCCGAGTATTATCCCGTTTTGTTCGGTTTTTAGTTCTTTCAGGCATTCAAGCTGAGCCTGAGCAAAGTTTTTAATATTTTCGGCGGCTTTTTGAATTGCTTCTATTGTTTTTGGCGGAACTTCATTAAATGCATTTTCTATTTCTTCATCGCAGAGCAGAAAATTCTCAAAATCTCCGTCGCCGAATTTTTTGTTGTATTTGATTATTGCGCTGTCGCCGTTTTCTTTAACATCGGTGATTATTTCTCTCACGCAATCAGCTCCGCTGAAGTCTTTGTAAGAAAAAAAATCTTTTGTAAGCTGTGAAGATTTTATCTTTTTCATAATATTAATCTCTACTTACTTCTTGAAGAAAGCTGGTTTAAAACATCATTAAAATCAATTCCGTTTTTGACCATATCTGCCGTTACAAAATACAGCAAATCGGCAACTTCCCACGCAAGCTCGTCCTTTGTGCCTGCCTGAATGACTTCAAATGCTTCTTCGTTAATTTTCCGCTTTAATAATTCGTCATTTTTAAAGAGCTTTGCGGTAAAAGAACCTTCGGGGAGGTTTTCCAGCCTGTCTTTTAAAATTTCATAAAGATAATTCAGGCTGAACTGCCTGTCCTCAAAACACGTATAAGTACCTTCGTGACACGACACTCCTGTTTGAGTCACCTTAAACAAAAGGCTGTCCCTGTCGCAGTCGTATTTAACGTTAATTAATTTTTGAATATTGCCCGATGTTTCGCCTTTCGTCCAAAGGCTGTTTCTTGAACGGGAAAAATAAGTTGCTTTGCCGGTTTTGAATGCCTTTTTTATCGATTCGGCGCTGCTGTATGCAACCATCAAAACCTGCATTGAATTCACATCCTGAACGACTGTCGGGATGAGACCGTTGCCTTTGTTCAAATCAAGAAGAGCGATAAAAGCATCTTCGAGTTCGATTCTTCCTGTATAAATACTCATGCCTAGCTGACAGCTTGCTTTAATTTTGTCCAGTTCGACTATTTCTTCTATTGTGCTTATGCCTCCCGCGGCAACTATTTCTTTGGAAGTTATTTCCCTGATTTTTCTGACCGCCTCAATGTCGCAGCCGCCGAGCATGCCTTCTTTTTCAACTATGGTATAGAGATAACCCGCGCATAAATTGTCAAACCTTTTAACAAGGTCTTCGGGAGTGTTTTCGGATTCCTTTTGCCAGCCTTCCGTTGTCACTTTGCCGTGTTTAGCGTCTATTGCAACAAGGACTCTGTCTTTGGGGAGCTGTGACAAAAACTCTTCGCTTGCGGCTGTTCCAATGATGATTTTTTTCGCGCCCCAGCGGAGTATTTCTTTAGCTCTTTCGACAGTCCTGATGCCTCCGCCGACTCTGCACGATGCGATTTTGCACAGCTTTTTAATTGTTTCTGAATTATCTCCTTTTCCCAAAGCCGCATCAAGGTCAATAACGGCGATTTCGCCAAATCTGCCGAAATACTCCGCCAATTCAAAAACGTTTTCTCTTTCGAGGACTTTTTCTTTGCCCTGTTTGAGCTGAACGGCTTTCCCGTCCATTAAGTCTATGCTTGGTATAATCATATTTTTCCCCTATACGGGAACTTTTTTG
>CAZEDP010000044.1:10381-10732 GCA_964511035.1 uncultured Gammaproteobacteria bacterium | reverse complement strand
GTCAGGGCTTAGGCGCAATAATAGAAGAATTTAATTTTGCTTCGCAGCCGATAGACCCCGAGGCAAATAAATTTAAACAACAAAAAGTTAAATTTCCTCAAAAAGTAGGTAAACCTTTCCAGAATGAAACAAACGGAAATATCGGCGCTCAAAAAGGAAGACACGGCAACGGAGAAACAGCACAAAACAATGAAAAGTATAATTTGCCGAAACCTGGCATAAAAACTTTTCCAAATCTGGCTGCCGCATCGAAATCAAAATTAATGAGAACTGAAAAACCGGATTTAGAGCTTAATGAAATGAACGACGAAGTTATAGAACAAATCTTTAATGCTAAGGATGTATCACCTA
>CAZEDP010000044.1:6649-10371 GCA_964511035.1 uncultured Gammaproteobacteria bacterium | reverse complement strand
TCTGTTGCGGGTGAATTGATGAATGAAGATTATGTTCCGAGTGTTTTTACGGTACTTCGTGAAATAGAATCAATGGAATCAACTCCGGGAACTCAAACGCCTGCACCGGTTGAAAAACAACAACGGCAAGAATTGTCGGCAACGCCTCTCAAACATATACAGCAAAATAAAAAGCCGCATCATAATATGCAAATAAACAAATATAAAAATCCTAATCAGCCTGAGAGAAAAAATCTCGCAGATGAAGTCAATAAAATACATATGATGAATCAATTAAAACAAAATGAAACGGAAAAAAGAGAGGCGGAGACAAAATCTGAGAATACTCAAGTCCAGCCGCAAGTTCGTCCTAAACAAAATATGAATTATCCCAGACAACAGGTAAGGAAGCCCATGGCAAAGCAACCTCAACCCAAACTTCCGGAAATTGCCGTAACGGCACCGGCAGAGGCTGTCAAAGAAAAACCTGCCGAAATAGTTTCTGCTGTTAAAGAACCGGTTCAAGCCGCACAAGTAAAAAGAAGGGGCAGAAAGCCGAAAGCAGCGCCAAGCAAGACGGAATAAACGATGAAAAAATGTTTCAAATACTTTTTGATAATTTTTTTATTAGCGTTATTGAGTAATTGTAAGTCAGTTTTTTATAATACCGGCACTTATTCTAATGCTGTCAATAAGTCATCATTTTTGCCGGCAGCTTATTCTCAGGTAAGCGGCAGCTCAAAAAGCCTTGTCAACAAGATTAATGAAAATCTGACTTATCAGGAAGAAACAAACGAAATAAACACTGCCAATAAAGCCGGTAAAAAATTCGATTTTATTAAAATAACCGTGGATGTTTTTAAGTTTATCATTATATTGTTTTCAGTTATTCTTATAGCATTATTCTTCTCTGCTCTGTTTAAGAGGCAGGATGCGCAAAAGAAATTTAACGCTTCAAGGCAGGATAACAACAACACTGAAGTTTCAAATGATGAAAAAGAAATCTCGGAGCTTTCTAATGCAGTGGTATCATTTGTTAAGCACAGAGTGAAGCTCAAGTGAAGTCTTCCTTGCTTAATATTAAAAGGATAACTAATTTTTTAGGCTAAATCAGGTCCTTTAGAGCTTCTATTACTGTCGGATCCCATTTAGTACCGGATTCATCGTTCATAATATCTAAAGCCTCTTTTCCCGAAAGAGATTCGCGGAACGGTCTATTGCTGGTTAATGCGTTAAAAGCATCTGCAACGGCAACAATTCTTGCGCCGAGAGGAATGCTTATGCCTGCAAGTCCTTCAGGTTCGCCTTTACCGTCCCATCTTTCTTTATGATAATTAATGTATGGGATTATTTCCGACATAAAGTTGATTTTCATAAGCAAACTGACGCCGACATTGGGGTGAGTTTGAAGTTTTTGCCAATCTTCTTTAGAGAGTTTACTTTTATTTGCAAAAATTTCTTCAGGCAAAGCTATTTTGCCTATATTTCTCAGAAGACTTGCGAAATAAATTAAATCTGTTGTTTTTTCGTTTAAGTTTAATTTTTCTGCAATCTTTTTGGCAAGTTCTGCAACTTTTCGTGAATGTTCAGGAGGATATTTGCTTTTTGCGTCAACCGCAACCGCCAGAGATTCGACAAACTTTTGCTGAATATCTCCTAAATCACCAATTTGAGCAGTAAGCTCTGTTCTAAGATGTCTTAATTCCCCGGCTGTAACAGAGGTATCTTCTAAAGTATTCTGAGCTTGTTCCACTAATTTTTGCAGTTTAATTGATGTTACAAACAGTTCTGCAATTATTTCCATAAGTTTTATGTATTCTGACGGAATAAGTTTTTTTGAATAATTTTCGTAAACTATTACTCCAATTTTTTCCCAATTATTTAAAATCGGTACGCAAATAACTATTTTTGCTTTATCTTCGTTTAATTTTAAGTCGGGTGCCCAGTTTTTTGTAACTTTAGCATTTTTTAAATGAATTGTTTGATTTTTCTTGTAAGCACTGACAGCAGGGCTTTTTTCATCAAATTTATATCCGATATTTTTATAATCTGAAATATCAATCGCAGGCAGGGAAGTCCCCGCAAGCAGTAAGTCAAATTGAGAGGGCTTATTTCCGCTTTTAATAAAATCTGAAGATAAATAAATATGACAAGCGCTTACATTAAACATTTGAACCAGCGTTTTGGCGATTGAATTATATATTATAAAATCTTCACTGTGGTTGAATCCTAGGAGCGTTAAAGTCTTATCAATTGAATATATTGAAATAAGCTCTTTAATCTGATTTTTCAAATTTACTGTTTTATCCGTAAATTTTGAACCGATTTTTTGGGACAATTCTTTTGAAATAAGGTGTTCCGTTAAAAAATCACCCAAATTCAATTCAAAAATTGCTTCAAATGGATCTGTTTTGTGACGCGAATTACTTTTCATCAAGAGTTAACTTTCTAATATATTCTTTAAACTTGAAACAGAAACTTTCTAACCTTCAAAAATCTACTTAGGCTCATGCAATCTTAATATATGCCTTCAATATTTTATATCGGTAATTTTTTTAAAAACTTTGATAAAATGTTTAATTTTTTATTATCTATAAAATATATAACAAATATGTGCTAGCTCTCACTAAAATATATTCTTTTTTTATAACAGTGATTATGGACCGGAACATTTATTGCATGGGGTTTAAGGCCATATACATCGTTTTTTAAATGTAACAAAATGTAAATATATATATAAATTATATAACAAATTATGCAATTTTTATATATTAGTTGTTTTTAAAATTATATAAGGTACGAGTAAAAAATTGAATAATTTATAAATTTGACATGAGGAGGTCAAGGTATGAGCAACACTATTAACCCTATCAACAAAGTATTATGGAATTCTGATGATTTTTCTTTGAAGACAAAAACCGAGAAGAAATCCGGTATGGATGATTCGAGCATATTTACACAAAATTCAGGCATTTCTCAATCAAATTCAAGTCAACAGGCCGGAGATGTAAATATCACAAAACAAAGCAACGATGCAGAAGGCGATAATATCAAGCAGGAAAATGATAATAAACAAGCCGGCAAAGTAAATACAGCAGAACAAGATAATAAAGCAGAAGGCAAAAATATCAAACAGGAAAATGAAAATAAACAAGCCGGTGACGTAAATGCTGTAAAACAAGGTAATGAAGCAGAAGGCAAAAATATCAAGCAGGAAAACGATAATAAACAAGCCGGCAAAGTCAATGCAGCCGAACAAGATAACGGAGCAGAAGGCAAGAACATTGAACAGAAAAACAAAAACGAGCAAGCCGGTGATGTAAATGCGGCAAAACAGGGCAACGAAGCAGAAGGCAAAAATATCAAACAGGAAAATGAAAATAAACAAGCCGGCAAAGTCAATACAGCCGAACAAGATAATAGAGCAGAAGGCAAGAATATTGAACAGAAAAATAAAAACGAGCAAGCCGGTGATATTAATAAAGCAAAACAAAAGAACGAAGCAGAAGGCGAAAATATTAGACAGGATAACAATAATAGACAATTTGGCAAACGTAATGAAGCAGAACAAGAAAATAAAGTAGGGCACAACAATCCGTTTGGTCCTAAGGGTAAATGCGAACCGAAAGAACCCAGAAGACCGGAAAGAGAATGTGAACCTAAAGAACGCAAAAGACCCGAAAGAGAATGCGAACCGAAAAGACACGAAGAACCCAAAAGACATTGCGAACCCAAGAGACACG
>CAZEDP010000044.1:0-6549 GCA_964511035.1 uncultured Gammaproteobacteria bacterium | reverse complement strand
AAGAACCGAAACGTCACTGTGAACCTAAAAGACATGAAGAACCCAAAAGACATTGCGAACCCAAGAGACACGAAGAACCGAAACGTCACTGTGAACCTAAAAGACATGAAGAACCCAAAAGACATTGTGAGCCCAAGAGACATCACGAAGAGCCTAAACATTGCAGACCGAAACATCATTGGGAACCTAAACACCCTTGCAGACCGAAACCGCCTTGCGAACCTAAACCACCGGTAGCAGCCAATGAACAAGCATATCTCTGGGGCGATCCGCATCTCGTAGGCGGTGACGGCGACAAATACGATATCATGACACCCGGATATCAGAATTTATTAAGAGACAGAAGTGTTTCCGTAAACGGCCGCTTCACCAGCTTTAACGGTTCATCCACTATAACGGCAACTGACCAATTAGGAATTAAATACGGCGGCAAAACTGTTCAATTAGATGCAGCCAACAACGGAAAAACCAAAATCGGCGATGAAGAAGTTACATTAGAATTAAATAAAGCATATGACTTAGGCAGAGGCTGTACATTAACTTACAACGGCAGTTCATACGTATTCTCAGGCGATAAAGAGTATGATACCATTACAGCTCTTGATGCAGGCGCTTACTTCAATACCACAATTCACACAAGCGCTTTAGGGGTAAATACAGACAGAGTAACTCCTACAGGCTATATGGGTGAAACATTGGATGCCGACAAAGTAGTTCAAACGAAACCTAAGAACGATGCAGACTATTACTTAAGAGACAGCCTGATTGATTTCAGCTAATTATAAATAAAATCATTAGACAACACACCCTGCTTCTATAAGTGGGGTGTTCTTTTGCTGTCACACTGAATCCTTTTAAAACTTCAAGAATCGTAACTATGCGTTTTGTAATATAATTAAGAAGTTCAAAAGACAAATTCAGATAAAAAGCGGAAGGTATACTATGGCTAAAAAAGCGTTGATTACCGGCATAACGGGTCAGGACGGCTCATATTTGGCGGAACTGCTCCTTGAGAAAGGTTATGAAATCCACGGCATAATCAGAAGGTCAAGCTCTTTTAACACCGAAAGGATTGACCACCTTTACAATGACCCGCACATTGAAGGCACAAGGCTTTTTTTGCATTACGGAGATTTGTCCGATTCATCTAATATTTCAAGGCTTCTTGAAAAGATTCACCCCGATGAAATTTATCACCTCGGGGCTCAAAGCCATGTAAGAGTGAGTTTTGATATTCCCGAATACACAGGCGATATAACAGGATTAGGGACTCTCAGGCTGTTGGATGCAATAAAAGAAACACAAATAAAGACAAGATTCTATCAGGCTTCAAGCAGCGAAATGTTCGGAAAAGTTCAGGAAATTCCGCAAAAAGAAACAACGCCGTTTTATCCGAGAAGCCCTTATGCATGCGCAAAAGTGTATTCTTACTGGCTTACCGTGAACTACCGCGAATCCTATGATATATTTGCCTGCAACGGGATACTTTTCAACCATGAATCACCGCGCAGAGGCGAAACATTCGTTACAAGAAAAATTACTCAGGCCCTTGCAAACATTCTTGCAGGAAAACAGGACAAGCTGTATCTAGGAAACCTTGACGCTAAAAGAGACTGGGGCTATGCAAAAGATTATGTTGAAGCAATGTGGCTTATGCTTCAGCACGATACCCCGGATGATTATGTCGTAGCAACCGGAGAGACCTATTCTGTCAGAGATTTTCTTGAAGAAGCCTTCAGCTATGTAAATCTTGACTGGAATCAATATGTTGAAATTGACCCCAAATACTTCAGACCTGCCGAAGTTGACCTGTTGATAGGTGATGCAACCAAAGCCAGAGAAAAGTTGAACTGGACACCGAAAGTTAAATTCAATGAACTCGTGAAATTAATGGTTGATGCTGATTTGGAAAAAGTCGGAATTAAAAAGGAAATAACCGCAAATGCTCAATAAAGAAGATAAAATTTATGTTGCAGGGCACAAGGGGCTTGTGGGCTCGGCGATATTAAGAAAGCTGGAAAAAGAAGGCTTTAATAATATTGTTGTAAAAACCAGAAATGAGCTAGATTTAACTTGCGAAAAACAGGTTTATGAATTTTTTGAAAAAGAAAACATTGATTATGTTTTTCTTGCGGCTGCGAAAGTCGGCGGCATTTATGCAAATGACACATATCCCGCTGATTTTATATTCCAAAATCTTAAAATACAGACAAATATCATCGACGCATCATACAGGTACTCCGTTAAAAAACTGCTTTTCCTCGGGAGTTCGTGTATTTATCCAAAAATGTGTCCTCAACCGATGAAAGAAGAATATCTGCTTTCAGGACATCTTGAGTCGACCAATGAAGCCTATGCCGTGGCAAAAATTGCGGGCATTAAAATGTGCCAGGCTTATAACAGACAGTATTGCACAAACTTTATCTCGGTAATGCCGACTAATCTCTACGGAATAAACGACAATTTTGAACTTAACAACAGCCATGTCCTCCCCGCATTAATAAGAAAATTTTACGAAGCCAAAGAACAAAATAAACCTGAAGTTGTTATTTGGGGAACGGGCACTCCCAAGAGAGAATTTCTTTTCGTTGAGGATTTGGCAGATGCCTGTTTATTCCTTATAAATACCTATAACAGTTCGGAAATTATTAATATCGGGACCGGAGAGGATATTTCGATTATGGAACTAGCCGAAAAAATAAAAGACATTATCGGTTTTGAGGGTAAAATAGTATTTGACGAAACAAAACCTGACGGTACCCCCAGAAAGCTCCTTGACGTTTCGAAACTGCATTCTCTCGGCTGGAAGCATAGAACATCATTGGAAAAAGGCATAGAGCAAACTTTCGAGTGGTACAAGGGAAATATTGCCGAAAAATCAGTATCCGTAAGACTTTAAGGTAAGCATTATTGACTGCGCATAACAAAACAACGTCGGTTAAAATATTGTCTCAAAGCTTCTGTCCCGATGTTACGGGAACCGGACAGCTTATGTTTGACTTGGCGGCAAAGCTTTCTGAGGACAAGAATATAAAATTATCTGTCATTACAGGCAAAAGACCGTTTAACAAACAACAAACAAACGCAAATTATGAAAATTTCAAAATTAACAGATTAAGCCTTTTAGCCCTGAACAACCGCAGTATAATATGCAAAATAATTGACGGCTGGATTTTTTCACTGAGTGCTCTCTTTAGAGTTCTTTTAGGACGAAAAACCGATATAATGCTTATCCCGACAGATCCGCCTCTTTTGCCTTTAATCGGAACAGCCGCAAAAATATGCAGAGGACAAAAATATCTTTACCTGATGCATGACGTTTATCCCGAAATAGCCGCAGGGTTGGGGTACATAAAAAAAGAGGGCAGGATTTACGCTCTGTGGACATATTTAAATCAAATCTGCGTTAAACATGCCGAAAAAATAGTTGTTCCTTCGGAATCTATGAAAATGAAACTTCTTGAACAATACAAAAACCTTGATACAGAAAAAGTTTTGCTTGTACCTAACTGGGCTAATGAGGATTTGATAAAGGTAATACCCAAGGAAGAGAATCACTACCCCAAAAAATACAATCTTCAAAATAAATTTATAGTTGAATATTCAGGAAACATGGGCAGAATTCACGAATTTGAAACCATAATCAAAGCGGCTCAAAAACTGGAAAAATTTGACGATATAGTATTTGTTTTTATCGGCGGAGGTGGGAAAAAACCGGAACTGGAAAAGCTTGTAAAAAAATACAGCCTTAAAAATATAGTATTTTTGCCGCATCAGGACAGAGAAGACCTTGCATTTTCGCTCGGAATGGCTGATGTACATCTGATAAGCTTAAGGAAAAATTACGAAAATCTTGCCGCTCCTAGCAAACTCTACGGGATACTTGCCAGCGGGAAGCCTGCAATTTTTGTGGGAAGCAAAAACTGCTTCATAACAGAGCTTCTTGAAAACAATCTCTGCGGATACAGCGTTGACATCGGCAATTATTCCGATTTGTCCGAAAAAATCCTCTTATTTAAAAATTCGAGAGAAAAACTTGAATATTACGGCAAAAACAGCAGGAAATTATTCGAAAACAACTTTACTCTCAATCAAACAAGCAAAGTTTTTCTTGAACTGATTAAATCTTAGAAAGCAAAGGTTAAATACTTTCCGCAAACTCTTTTAGGTTTTTGACTTCAAAAAATTCTTTATTTGCCATATTTGAAGTGTTAATCAGTACGTTAATCATCCCCGCCTCTTTGCCGAAATCCATATCAGACTGCGCATCCCCAGCCATTATTGATTTTTTGAAATCAATTTCGGGGAAGTCTTTCTTCGCTTGGAGAGCCATACCTATTTTTGGCTTTCGGCAGTTACAGCCGTCATCTCTGTTGTGAGGACAATAATATATTTTATCAATTCTGCCGCCTGGTCTATTGATTTCTTCGAGCATCAGGGCATGTATTTTGTGAAGATCGTCTTCCGTCATTAAAGACCGTGAAATTCCGCGCTGATTGGTTATTATAATAATCCTGCCGAATTTTTCAGCCAGCTTCGGCAGAGTTTCAAGCACATCGGGAAGGAATTCAAATTCATCCCAGACTTTTACATAGTCCGCTTCAAGTTTTTTGTTTATCACTCCGTCTCTGTCGAGAAAAAGCGTCCATTTGCTGTCAATTTTTAAATCTTTTAAGTTCATTTTTGGCTCTTTCATAATCTTGCGGTATTCCTATATCAATAAAATACTCGTCCTGCGCAAGTCCGTAAAAATTGTAGTCCCTATAATAATTTTCCAAAAAATCTTTTTCAAAGGAAAATTTTTCTCCTAAATTAATTTTACTCAATATGTCAACTTTGATTAAAGAAACACCTCCGTTAATCAGACCGGAAGGACAGAAGGTTTTTTCTTCAAAGCCTGTTATTTTATTGTTTTCATCAACAAAAACCCTCCCGTAGCGGTCAAAATTGTGCATTTGTTTCAAAGAAAGGGTTAAATCAGCATATTTAGCTTCATGAAAAGTTTTCAAACTGTTTAAATCAACGTCAAAAAAAGTATCTCCGTTAATAACAAGCAGATTATCGTCCTTAATAAGAGGCAAAGCCTTAATCAAAGCCCCTCCCGTACCGAGCGGCTTGTCTTCGATACAGTATTCAATCTCTAAATCTTTATATCGGTTGGAATATTTATCTGTAAAAGCTTCAAACTTATACCCGACAGATATTATTATACTTCTGATGTTGTATTTTATTAAATAGTCAAAAATATACTCTACAAAGGGCTTATTATCCACTTCAGCCATAGGCTTAGGAATATCCTTAATGACAGATTTGAGTCTTGTTCCTTCTCCTCCGGCTAAAATTAATACCTGCAATGTTTTTCTCCTGAAAGTGAGATCTGAAATCTAAACGACTTTTACTTTTGGCAAGTCGGCATTTACTTCTGCATTTTTATTTTCCAGAATAAAATCCGCTATTTCTCTTACCGCGCCTTTACCGCCTGGTTTTGAAGAAATAAAATGGCAGATTTTTCTGACTTTTTCAACGGCATCTGAAGGGCAGCAGGCAAGTCCGACTTTTTCCATAGCCGCAATATCAGGAATATCATCTCCCACATAAGCAACCTGTGAATAATCAAGTTTGTAAATTCTGAGCAAATCCTCAAGAACTTGAAGTTTGTTTTTAATCCCCTGAAATACGTTGCTAATATTAAGGTCAGCGGCTCTTTTTTCGACAACCTGAGAGCTTCTTGCCGTAATTATTGCCGTAATATAATTTTCGGTTCTGAGCATATTCATGCCCTGACCGTCCTTTACGTTAAAAATTTTCAATTCTTCGCCGCTGTCTGAATAAATAATTTCTCCGTTGGTGAGAACGCCGTCAACATCAAATACAACCATTCTGATTTTGGATGCTCTTTGTTTTAAATCTTCCATATTAAGCCACGCCTGCTTTTAATAAATGATGAATATGAATAACGCCCTCGGGAGAGCCTTTTTCATCGTTAATGACAAGGGCTGTTATTGAATTGTCTTCCATTACCTTCAATGCCGAAGCTGCATAAAGGTCTTTAGAAATAATTTTCGGGTTTTGAGTCATGACTTGCTGTACTTTAAGGCTTGAAAGATCGGAATATTTCATAACCGCTCTTCTTATATCGCCGTCGGTCAAAACACCTTCTGTTCTGCCTGCTTTGTCGGTAACAATTGCCATGCCTAACCTGCCGGAGGACACGGTATTTATTGCCTCTTTAAAATCTTCGTCAAAATTTATTACAGGGAGTTTGTCTCCGGTAACCATAAGGTCTTCTACCTTGTATAGCAGTCCTTTTCCAAGTTTTCCCGAAGGATGGAACATAAAAAAGTCTTCTGCGGTAAATCCTTTTTTCTCTAAAAGTGTTATTGCAATCGCATCGCCCATGGCAAGTGCGGCAGTAGTGCTTGTTGTGGGAGCGAGTCCGAGTTTTCCTGCTTCTTTTTCAACGGATACGTCAAGGGAAACATCGCTTTTTTGAGCGAGTGTTGAAGAAGGTTTGCCTGTCATTGAAATTATTTTAATTCCGAGCCTTTT
>CAZEDP010000043.1:0-10805 GCA_964511035.1 uncultured Gammaproteobacteria bacterium | reverse complement strand
TAAGCTTAAATATTTGGTATCTGCCTGCTCAGAGGCTTTTGGATAAATTGTCCGAATTGACCGCCCCAAAAAATCAGCAGTGACGATTATTCAACTCCCAGCAATTCATACGAACTTGTTCCGAGACCTATTTTTTCGCCGTATTCAATCTGGACAAAGCCTTCTGTGTAATGTCGCATTCCCTTAAATTTGTCTTTACCTTTTTCAAAGCCCTCTTTCAATCGGGTGTTTGAACAGCAGTTTTGAGCGTTAACAAGGTCATAACTTGCTTTATCGATTGCAACAGGATCTTTTGAAGCAAGAATACCGATGTCGGGTACAAAAGGAGCGTCGCTCCACGGGAAACAATCGCAGTCGGGAGTAATATTAATCAGAAAGTTTATATATCCTGTTTTATTCTCTTTGTTTTTAACTGCTCCGAGAGCATATTCAGTCATCTTTTCGGTAAAGGGCAGGACTTCTGTTTCCCAATCAATGTCAATTGCTCGTGAAGGGCAAAAGGAAAGGCATTCGCAGCAGCCGATGCAGAGTTTTTTGTCTATTACCGATACGTTCTGAATTATTCTGATGGCGGATTCAGGGCAAATTGAACCGCACTGACCGCAGGCTATGCATTTTTCTTTTATGACATAAGGTCTTGGGGAATGCTGGTCTCGTTTTCCTGCTGAAGGAGCGCATCCCATGGCAAGATTTTTTACCGCTCCGCCAAAACCTGCCAATTCATGACCTTTAAAGTGAGAAATTACTACCATAGTGTCAGCCTGGACAATATCGGATGCAATTTTTACCTTATCAAAGTGTTTTTGATTAATTTCGACTTCGATAAAATTCTTGCTTTTTAATCCGTCGGATATTATAAGAGGAGCCCCAATGACGGAATAATCAAATCCATGCTCGATTGCGGTTATAAGATGATCAACGGCATTATGCCTTGAGCCCAGATAGAGAGTATTGCAATCAGTAACAAAAGGCTTCCCTCCTTTTTCTTTTATTTTGTCCACGACCTGTCTGACAAAAACAGGATTTACATATCCGTCATTTCCTTTTTCGCCGAAATGTACTTTGACTGCCGTAAGCTCATCACGGCTGATAAAATTAGCAAACCCCGCGGCTTCAAAAAGTTTTCTGATTTTACTTACCTTGTTTGAGCTGACGCTGTTTGAACGAAGATTTGCGAAGTAAACAGGACTTTTCATTTAAACTCCTCTCAATTTAAAAACGAGGGTTTTGACCCTCGCTTTATATTCTAGCATATTTTTAAATTCTGCCGTGCCAATAGCCGCCCTGTCTGTCCACAAGTGCATCATATCCCGACCAGAAACGATACGGAGGGAAAAGCCCTATTATTGCATGAGTTGCAACCTTGTCTCCGTCATTATTATTTATTGCCTGACCTATTCCGGGCCAAATCAGAAGTGAAAGTGCACCTGCTACAACTGTCCTGCCATTAATGTGACCTGTTTTTGGGGAATCTGCATTTTTGGCAAACGCGCCTGCGCTAAAAAATGACATTACACTTAGAACAATAAAAGCTGCCAGAGTTTGTCTGATTTTTTTGTTCATTTTGATGCTCCTCTATAAACTCCACATAATTATTTAGACGTTTAAATTTTATCAGACAAATCGGTTTTAGTTAATAAGACAATAAGTCTGATTTTCAAAAAGAGCTTTTTAACGATTTAGTAATACTCTTATGAATACACACAAACTCAAACTTAACCAAAATTTACATCAAAATTTTGATATTTTCTTTATAATCATGTGGGTAATTGTAAATTGTAAAAAAGCAGGAATGCGTTATTTAACAGGGGGAAAAATGAGCGTAAATTCGGATGAAATCCTTAAAGCATCGATTAATGAAATCAACGCCCTTAAATCAACCAAGAAATCAGATTTTCTTAAAACAGTAGTCAGTCCGGTTGATGCTGAGTACTTTCCTCAAATTTGGGGATACCTTGCAAGAAAGTTCGCAAAAGTTACGGCTGTTAAAGATCCTTACCGCAAACCTTATACAGAACTTACATTTGAACAGACGGCGGAAGCTATTCTTGATTTTGCTGCCGGGCTGCAATGTCTGGGCGTCAAACAGGACGATAAAGTTTCGATTTTTTCCGAAAACTGCTCAAGGTGGCTTATTGCCGATCAGGCTATTCTTCTTACAGGAGCTGTTGATGCCGTAAGAGGTTTTCACGCGCCTGCGGAAGAACTGGCATATATTGTCAAACACAGCGAAAGCAGATATTTGATTTTAGAAAATGTTGAGCTTTACAAAAAAATCGAATCTCACATACAAGGTTTGCCGTTGAGCTTTATAGGAATTCTCTGGAGTCCCGAAGGACTGGAAAGCATTACAAATGCGCCATGTCCTGTTTATTCCTTTGAAGAAATTATTGAATTCGGAAAGAAAAATGATTTTGTAGAGCCTTCTCTTAATAAAGAAAGCCCGGCAACTCTTATTTATACGTCAGGTACAACGGGAATGCCCAAAGGCGCGCTTCTCACTCACGGAAATTTACTTCACCAGATAAATGCGCTGATAAATATTCTTCACGTTGAGCCCGGACATGTTGATTTGGCAATTCTTCCGATATGGCATGCATACGAAAGGTCTTGTAAATACTACATTACGTCAAGAGGCGGTACGCTCGTTTACACAAATCCCCGATGTTTTAAGCAAGATATACAAACCTACAAACCTGAAAGTATAATTGCCGTACCCAGACTCTGGAGTCTTATTTATGACGGAATGCAGGCAGAATTGAGAAAAAAACCTGCTATTGCTCAATTTATAATTAATTCGTTTATAAATACAAGTGTTGAGTTTGTAATTTGCAGAAGAAGATTAAGAAACTTTGATATTGAAAACATCAATCCTTCACCGTTAAAAATGCTCGAAAGTGCTTTTAAAACCGTATTTTTATATCCGGTTCACAAACTCGGAAACGCTTTGTTCTATTCCAAAATACGCAAAGCAACAGGCGAAAATTTCAAGTTCGGCATCAGCGGAGGCGGAGCCCTTCCAAAGCAGATAGATGACTTTTTTGAAGTTCTGGGGCTAAATCTTGTAGTTGGATACGGATTAACCGAAACAGCACCCATTCTTACGGTTAGATATCCCTCAATGTATGTAAGCGCAAGCGTGGGACCACCGTTAACGGAAACCGAAATCAAAATAGTTGACCCCGAAACCTTTAAGCCGCTTCAGATTGGGCAAAAAGGACTTGTAATGATTAGGGGACCTCAGCTTATGGAAGGTTATTACAAAAACGAAGAAGCCACCAATAAAGTTATTTCTCCTGACAGATGGTTTAATACAGGTGATATAGGCTGGCTTACGCCGAATAATCATCTTGTTTTAACGGGCAGAGAAAAGGATATAATAGTTCTCTCCAACGGAGAAAAAGTCGAACCAACCCCCGTAGAAGATGCTTGTGTGCAAAGTCCTTACATCAACCAGATAATGCTTGTAGGGCAGGATGAAAAAACCATCGGAGCTTTGATTGTTCCTGATGAAAACGTCCTTAAAAATGCGCTGTCAATTCCGGAAAATCAGGAACTCGACTTAAGTTCCAAGAAAGTTACGGAAATAATAAGGCAGGAACTTAATAACAGAGTTAAAAACAGACCTAATTTCACCAATCATGAAAGAATAGGACAGTTTAAGCTCTTAAAAGAACCTTTTACAATTGAAAACGGTCTTTTGACACAGACCATGAAAATCAGACGAAATAAAGTCAATGAAAAATATTCTTTTGTGATTGAAGAATTGTTTAAGGACGCGTAAAACGTAATTTGATGAGGCGGGGAAATATTCTCCGCCTCTTTTGTATTATTTTTTGTTAAATAAATGGCATGCTGCTTTGTGATTTGCCTCTATTTCAACAGCATCAGGTTTTATGCTTTCACAAATATCCATTTTATACTGACAGCGCGGATGAAATACGCATCCTGAAACATTATCAGTTATCTCGGGGGGCTGACCCGAAATTGTTTTCAATTTGCCCTTATTCAAAGAAGGTAAAGACTGCATAAGGGCTTTTGTGTAAGGATGGCAAGGATTACTAAACAGCAGAGCAGAGGGGGCTTTTTCAACTATTTTACCCGCGTACATAACGCATACATTTTCGCAGACTTCGGAAATAACTCCCAAATCGTGAGTAATAAGCATCAGCGAAGTATTTCGGTCTTTTCTGGCATTATCTATTAACTTTAAAATCTGAGCCTGTATTGTCACATCAAGCGCAGTTGTCGGTTCATCGGCTATTATCAGGTCGGGGTCACAGCTAAGAGCCATTGCAATAAGCACTCTTTGCTTCATTCCGCCGGAGAACTCATGCGGATAGTCTTTTATTCTTTTTTTAGCATCGGGAATATTCACGTTTTCAAGATTTTTAACTGCAATATCAAACGCTTCCTCGTCTGTTACCTTTAAATGCGTCTTTATTACTTCGGTGAGCTGTTCTTCAACTGTATAAAGAGGGTTCAATGAGCTCATGGGATCCTGAGGAATAAGCGCGATTTTGCTCCCTCTGATTTTTTGCATTTCTTTTTGGCTCATATTCATCAGGTTTTCATCATTAAAAAATATTTCCCCGCTTTCGATAAAGGCGTTTTTCGGAAGAAGCCCCATAACAGACATAGCGGTCAGTGATTTTCCGCATCCCGATTCCCCTACAATACCGAGAGAGGAGCCTTCCTTGATACTCAGGCTCACATCATGCAGCGCCCGAGCTTCGTAACCGTCAAGGTTAAAGCAGAGATTTAAGTTTTTTATTTCAAGAATATTTCTCATACAATAAAACCTTATCGCCATGTTAAAACTATTGTATCTTATAAAATTAAGGATTCTTAAAGGGAAATTTTTAATGAAAGAAATATCGCTCATAATCTGCACTCTCAACCGTGATGAAATGATTGCCGATGTTCTTGAGTCTGCTGATAAGCAAACTTTGGATAAGGAAAAATTTGAGGTTTTGATTATTGACCAGAGCGACAATGACAAAACAAAAGCCCTTGCCGAAAAATATCCCGACTTCAAATATATCAGGCTCAATTCAAAAGGTGCATCAGTATCGAGAAACGAAGGGATAAAGCAGTCGAACGGCAAAATTCTTGTCTATGTTGATGATGATGTGCTTTTTGATGAAAATTATTTGCTTGAAATTTCAGAGTTTTTCAAGAATTCCGACCTTAAGCCCGATATGGTCGGGGGCAAAACCATTGTGAAGTTTCTTGGTGACAAGCCCGAGTGGCTCGAAGGTCCGTTAATGGGAATACTTGCGCATTCTGATTACGGCGATGAACCTTTTATTTTTAACGCACACCCCAAGCATGTTCCCTACACCTGCAATATGGCGATAAAAAAAGAATGCGCGGAAGCTGCGGGGGGATTTTCTGTGTTTATCAGCAATGTGGAGCAGAAATTCCCGATTAACGAAGACGTTATGTTTGCTCATGAGGTTAAAAACAAAGGCTTCAATCTTGTTTATAATCCTAAAATGTTTGTTTATCACCGCATGCCGGCAAAACGCCTGACTTATGATTATTACAAATCAAAATACTACTCTCACGGCAAGTCTGATGCGTTTCTCTATTACATGCTGAAGATGTTTAAAAAGAAAGATATTCCCCTGAAAATCTTTGTATGCGCAAAAAGAATTCTTGAAAGTCTTATTTTAAAGCATTTTCAAAAGAACCTGCCCGATAAATATTATCAGAGATTGAGGCTTTATTACAATTCAGGGTTTATAAGCGCTTTATCAAGCATTTATGTTAAGCATTAATATACTTTAATTACGAAAAGGTCTCTTTACATCAAAATACTCGTGATCGAATCTTTTGGGGATACCCCACCTGTCGTCACCCATTCTTCCGTAAAAATCATGCACTGGTTTTTTATTAGGTTTTGTTGGAGTATATTCAATTCCTAATTTCTTTGCCTTGGAGACAATTTGACTGACCGTATTAACAAAATCAGTTCTTCCGAAAAACCGTTTTAATATAAAATTGAAAGTTGAAATGTCGTTCGGATTTCCGCCAAGATTTGCATATCCTGTATCAATAGTTATTTCTGACCAACTAAACTTGCTTTTTACATAAGGAAAAGAACTTGCCAACTGCTTAGCGGTTTCTTTGGTAAAAATACCGCCTACTGTTCTGTTTTTGGGAAAAATAAAACGACTTTCGAAACTAACATTTGAAGAAGAGTTTATTTGCATTTCTATTTCCTTTCTTAAATAACAATCAAAAGATTAAAACCCGCGCATCAAAAAAATTGACAGCAAAAATGCAATTTTTGTGTAAATTCTAAACAAAGTTTTACAAATTAAACCGCTTGAACTTTTTCTTTCAAAAGAGGATATCCCATTTCCTCACGCTGTTCAACGTAGAGTTTGGCAACTTTTTCTGCCATTTTTCTTATGCGGTTAATATAGTTTGTCCTTTCATCCTTGCTTATAACGCCCCTTGCATCAAGCAGGTTAAAGGAATGCGAGCATTTAAGCACATAATCGTAAGCCGGCAAAACAAGTCTTGCATCCATTGCATTAAAGGCTTCTTTTGAATACATATCAAACAAATTAAACAAAATCTCAGGCGTTGATTTTTCGAAGTTATAGGTTGACTGTTCAACTTCATTTTGATGATAAATATCGCCGTATTTGAGGTTTTCGTTCCACTGAACGTCAAAGACGCTGTCAACGTTTTGAAGATACATTGCGATACGCTCCAAACCGTATGTAAGCTCTAAGGCTACGGGTTTGACATCAATACCGCCCGCCTGCTGAAAATAAGTAAACTGGGTGACTTCCATGCCGTCGAGCCAGAATTCCCAACCGACTCCCCACGCTCCTAATGTAGGGGATTCCCAGTTATCTTCCACAAATCTTATATCATGAGCCGATAAATCAACTCCGATTGCTTTTAAACTGTTTAAATAAACGTCTTGAGCTTCTTTAGGTGAAGGTTTCAGTATAACCTGATATTGAAAATAATGCTGAAGCCTGTTCGGATTTTCACCGTACCTGCCGTCAGTCGGTCTTCTGCAAGGCTCTATCATGGCGGCGTTCCAGGGTTCGGGTCCGAGAACCCTTAAAAAAGTTGCGGGGTTCATTGTACTTGCCCCTTTTTCAATATCATAAGGCTGCAAAATAACACAACCGTAATTTGACCAGTATTCATTGAGTTTATGTATCATTTGCTGAAAAGTTAAAGCCATTAACAATGCTCCTTGAGATTTCAATTCAATGTAATAATTCTAGCATGTTGGAGATGATATGGAAAAAGTCTGATTTTTTGGAAAAATGTAATTTCCCCGCATCTTTTAAAACCTTTTCTTACCAAAAACCGAATTTTTTGAGATAATCATGCTTGAAAGTCAGAACTAAGAAATGAGGAACAAAATGAACGGATTAGAAACAAAAAAAGATTATTCGGCGCTTCAAAAAGCAAGACTTGCTTATAAACCGAAACTGCCCAAAGTCTTAAGAGGCGGGATTAATAACCTTGATATCGATTTTGGCATGCCTACGCAGTCAGTAGCAGATTCTGATGACATTCAGGAAATCTTTCCGAAAACTTACGGCAAACCGGTGGCTACTTTTAAAAATTCCCAATCTGCTTTGACAGATAATAAAACAATTAATGTCGGAGTTATTCTTTCCGGCGGTCAGGCTCCCGGTGGACATAACGTAATAGCCGGACTTTTTGACGCGCTTAAGGAAGCGAATCCTGCAAATACTTTATACGGTTTTTTAGGCGGTCCTTCAGGGATAATTGACGGAAAATATATCGAAATAACCGACTATTATATGGACGAATACAGGAATACCGGCGGATTTGACATCATAGGCTCGGGCAGAACCAAGCTCGAAACTGAAGAACAGTTCATGAAAACCTGGAACACCTGCCAAAACCTTAATATATCCGCTGTTGTTGTTATAGGCGGGGACGATTCAAATACAAACGCAGCAATGCTTGCAGAATTTTTCCTGTCAAAAAATGCGGGCGTTCAGGTAATAGGCGTTCCCAAAACAATTGACGGCGACTTGAAAAACGAACAGATTGAAATCTCTTTCGGGTTTGATACAGCAACGAAAACATACAGCGAATTAATCGGAAACATTGAAAGAGACGCCAATTCCGCAAAAAAATACTGGCACTTTATTAAACTGATGGGCAGAAGCGCAACCCATGTCGCTCTTGAATGCGCTCTGCAGAATCATCCTAATATAACGCTGATTTCTGAAGAAGTTGCCGAAAGAAAAATGTCCCTTGCCCAAATTGTTGACTATGTTTCTGAAATAATTGCAAAAAGGGCCGAGCAGGGCAAAAACTTTGGAGTTGCCCTCATACCTGAAGGACTGATTGAATTCATTCCCGAAATGAAAACAATGATTTCAAATCTCAATGATGTGCTGGCTTTACTGGAAGATGACGCTGAGTACAAAGAAGCATGCGGACAGGAAGAAAAAATTAAACTGATAGAATCCAAACTCGAACAGCATAATTCCGAGGTCTTTGCTTCGCTTCCAAGATCAATTCAGTCCCAGCTCCTTATGGACAGAGACCCTCACGGCAACGTGCAGGTTTCAAAAATAGACACCGAAAAGCTTTTAATCGAAATGGCAAAGCATAAACTCGGCGAAATGAAGAAACAGGGACTCTATAAAGGCAAATTCTCGGCACAAAACCACTTCTTCGGTTATGAAGGAAGATGCGCAATGCCGTCAAACTTCGATGCGGATTATTGTTATTCACTCGGATATAATGCCTTCGCGCTTGTTAAGTTCGGCTTAACAGGTTATTTATCTTCTGTCAGAAACCTGACAAAACCGGCTGACGAATGGACGGCAGGCGGAGTTCCTTTGACAATGATGATGAATATGGAAAAACGTCACGGCGCATTAAAACCCGTTATTAAAAAAGCTCTTGTTGAGCTTGACGGACCTGTATTTGCGGAACTTCAAAACAACCGCGAAAAATGGGCTTATGAAGACCATTATTTATTCACGGGACCTATTCAATACTTTGGACCTTCAGAAGTAGCAGATGCTCCGACAAAGACAATTCAGTTGGAAAGAAACTGAATTTTCAGACTGAGTTATTAACAAATGTAAAAACACTGCCGAAAAACTGACAAATTTCAGCAGTGTTTTGTTTTATTGTGTTTAAGAGATCATAAGGAAGAATAAGTGTTATATTCAAATTTTTTAGTGACAAGCAACTTCTATCCACCTAAAAAGGCAAACAGGAGTACCTTTCCCTTATCCAAGAGTCAGAATAATGCAAATTCAGACATTTATTTTAAAAGTTGCAATTTTGTAACCACTGTTGATAAGGGTTTAGTTGTCGGGACAAATATTGGATTAAAATTTATCAAGGCAGATCACGAAACTTATTTTTACAGACATCCTGACGTTATTAAGCGTGCGTGCTACGAATTAAAAAAACGATTTCCCCAAGGCTGTACAATACTTAATCCGTTTTGCGGAATAGGAGAAGAATCCAGAACTTATGCGGCTTTCTTGGGTGATGCTTATGATATATTGGGAATAGATATTTCTCCCGACGTCATCAATCTCGCAAATCAGGGTAAACATACAGTAAGAATCAAACCTCATATATATCAATATGAAGAAAACGGTCCAAATGTTGTAGATTACCCTCCTGACGGTTTTTTATTACTGTCTGATGATTTATTAACTGAAGAACAGAGGTTATTCAGAGAGAATTTTTTAAAAAGCTTTGATATAGTTAGTCAGAACACCAACGAGATGACAATTCAAGCAAAAACAGGAGCTTTTAAAACCCTGAAATTTATGCAGGGAAATATAGAAAGCATTGCTGAAACAGCAAAAAATATAGTCGCCGAAACAAAAAAAACTATTGGAGCAGTTATTGCTCAAAACGGACTATATCATATTTCAAAAAATAATAAATTCTTAAGAAAAAACAGTGTTCTGGGATTATCACGCGAAAATGACTGTTCTTGGGCTTCCTTTGAAAAAGCAATTAAAGACATATATGAAGCTTTAGATGAAGACGGAATTTTTGTATATGGAAGTTTAGACAGAGACCACCTTACTTTAGAGGATGTAGAGACTTTAAACAATCCTTTTAATCTTATGATGTTAGATCAAAACGGAAGATTATATTACTTTTCTAAAATACATGAAATTCTGGCTAAAAATAATTTTTATCCAATACATTGGTCAACTTTAAGCACACCAAACAGATTTATCAATTCGGAAGGTAAAGAAGAAGCCTGTTGGTTAAGCACTCTTGATATAAAAGTTCCGTCTATTTTTAAAAAAATCAATTGAAGCTTACTACCCCGGCGGCCAATTCATCTCTCTGCCGCCAAGAACATGCAGATGCAGGTGAAAGACTGTCTGACCGGCTTCTCTGCCTGTATTTATAACTACTCTGTATCCGTCGGCAATGCCCGTTTTTTCCGCAACTTCTTTTGCGCCGTTTAAAAGAGTACCCAACAGTTCTTTAGATTCTGTTTCGTTAAGAGAAGCGGAGTGTTTTTTAGGTATAACAAGCACATGAACGGGAGCCTGAGGATTTAAATCGTTAAAAGCCGCATAATCGTCTGTTTCAGCAATAAATTCAGTATTAAATTCGCCTGCCGCAATTTTGCAAAAAATACAATCAGTCATTTATATTTGAACCCCTCTAATCAACAATTCAATTAGTATGCAAAGCCTTGCTAAGGGTAAATAATAGCACAAATTTATCTCCTTTGCTTAGAGGATGTATGAATTATATACATAAGTTAATCTTCATGTAGAGCAAAATTT
>CAZEDP010000042.1:3776-11029 GCA_964511035.1 uncultured Gammaproteobacteria bacterium | reverse complement strand
TATATTCTCAATATGTTGAGATTCATCAAGTATTACAAGATTTGAATCTGCAAGATAATTTTTTAGTTCCAGTTCATTTGTAGTTTGCAGTTTTTGTTTTACCGCAAATGACTCGCAATTGAGATATCTGGCTTTAATCCCCTTTTCTGTTTGTTTTTTAATTATTTGATTGCAGAGAAAAGTTTTGCCGGTTCTTCTGGCTCCGTATAATATTATTACTTTGCTTTTATAAAGCTGTGCTTCAATAAGAGGCTGTATATTGCGATTAAATTCGGTCATAAAGGTTTTTAATCTCATTTTTGTTAATATTAAGAATCGATTCCGTAAATTAATAATAATTTTTCGATTCGCTTCTTAATTTTAACACATTTTTACAAAAAAAAGCAAAAATAACTTTTGCAATGCCTTCGGGAAGCTTCTTCATTTCTTCGATGCAATCACCTTGAATGATTGTATTTAAATTAAGTTTTGAGAATAGAGAATTCATTTTCTGATTTATAAACCATCTTTATTGTTGTTTATAATTTACAGCAAATGTATATTATTTTAAAAAACAGTTAGACCTGTGTTCCACTTAAAACAGGCAGCGAAATTATCGTCTGCCTGTTATTATAATCTGAAATTTATTACTTATGGTGTTGGAGCCGGCGGCGGGGTCGAGGGGTCACCGGACGGCGGTACAACCGGCGGTTTTACAGGTGTCGGAAACTTCCCACTTTTTTGTCTTGGATTTCTGCATCCGCGTGAAAAGAAATCTTCAAATCCGCCTTGAGTAAAGATTGATCCCTGACTAAAAAAGTTATTTTGGTAAATACTGCCTCCTGCAGTGCCCGGTTTGTTAAATTGAAATGCTGAATTGCTTTGACTAATTCTTAATGCCACGTTCTCTCCTCCTTTGGTGAAAAATCTAACCTTTCAGTTATATATATAAAAAAACAAAAAGAGGAGAAGAATTGACTTTTGGCAAATTATATTATTTTTTCAGGTAGGGATATTTATCTAAAAATTCAATTATCATAAGAATTACAGAATGTAACGATATATTAATATAACAGCGCATAGCAGACTGATTTTAAGGAAAAAAAATTAATTACAGCAAATGCTCCATTTTATCGCGCTTGGTTTTGAGATATTGTTCGTTGTATTTGTTGCAGTAAACAGGCAATGAAACCCTGTCGGTTATCTCTAAACCGTAGCCTTCAAGCCCGATGATTTTTCGAGGGTTGTTTGTAATAAGTCTGAATTTTTTCAGCCCCAAATCAAGTAAAATCTGTGCTCCAACACCATAATCTCTCAAATCAGGTTTAAAGCCGAGAGAAATATTGGCTTCAACGGTATCCTGCCCTTTTTCCTGAAGGGAATAGGCTTTCAGTTTGTTTAAAAGACCTATGCCCCTGCCTTCGTGAGACCTTATATAGACAAGAACTCCCGCACCTTCTTTTTCTATAAGCTCCAAGGCAGATGCGAGCTGATTTCCGCAGTCGCATCGCAGGCTGTGGAAAATGTCTCCCGTCAGGCATTCGCTGTGCATCCTGACCATTGGATTTGTTTTTGCGAATTTTTCAGGGTTGCCCTTAACAAGCGCAACATGCTCAATCTTATCAAGTTCGTTAATGTACCCGTATATGTCAAAATCCCCGAACTCCGTCGGCAGTTTCGCCTGAATTACCCTTTTGACAAATCTCTCGGTCTTGAGCCTGTATGCAATAATTTGAGAAACGGTTATAAACTTGAGATTGTGCTTCTTGGCAAACTTGAACAAATCATTCCTTCTTGCCATAGTGCCGTCGGGGTTTAAAATTTCACAGATAACGCCTGCAGGTGTTAAGCCTGCAAGTTTTGTGATATCGACAGAAGCTTCAGTTTGTCCGACTCTCTCAAGCACGCCGCCTTCTTTTGCTTCAAGAGGGAAAATATGCCCGGGTCGTCTTAAATCCGAAGGTACAGCGTTTGGATTAACGGCTGTTTGAATTGTAACTGCCCTGTCGCTAGCTGATATTCCCGTTGTAACGCCGAATTTTTCCGCCGCGTCAATGCTGACCGTAAAAGCCGTCCGCAGTGATTCCGTATTATTATTTACCATCTGATTAAGCTCAAGTTCTTTTGTCTTTTCCGCTGTCAGCGCGAGACAAATTAAGCCCCTTCCTTCCGTAACCATAAAATTTATGATTTCGGGTGTTATTTTATCAGCCGCGCATGTGAGGTCACCCTCGTTTTCACGACTTTCATCGTCGGCAATAATTACCATTTTGCCTTGTTTTATATCTTCAATTGCTTCTTCAACCGTATTAAAAGCTATTTTTTGCACTGTTTCTCTTGCGGTCATTTTAATTTAGAACCCATGTCTTTCTAAAAACTCAAAAGTAATGTCATCTTCATTATTATCTTTATTAAATGCCAATTTTTCAATATACTTAGCCAGAATATCGCACTCAAGATTAACTTTATCTCCCTCAATCATCGTTCCCAGACTTGTTGAAGCAAGCGTATGAGGAATAAGAGCAACGGAAAAAACAGTATCATCAATACTTGCAACAGTCAGGCTTATTCCGTTAACGGCAATCGAGCCTTTGTAAACTATATATTTTGCTATTTCCTTCGGAGCTATGAAATAATACAGCCAAGAACTGCCTTGATTTGATTTATTAATAAATTCTCCCTTAGCATCAATATGCCCCGAAACAATATGCCCGCCCAACCTGTCAATAGGTCTGAGTGCTCTTTCAAGATTGACTTTTTTGCCGGAATTAATGGTTTTGAATGTAGTGAGGTTTATCGTTTCCGCTGATGCGGTAAAACTGAAACTTCCCGAATCAAAACTTTCAACTGTTGTGCAGACGCCGTCAACGCATATACTGTCGCCGATTTTCATATCCTTTGCTATTTCAGAACAGGAAATACTAATAACAGCCCCGTTTTGTTCAAACGAAACTTTTCTAACCGTTCCTATTTCTTCAATTATTCCAGTAAACATTTTTCTTCTTAATTTTGCCGGATTTCCAAGTTAAACATCACCAGTGGAACTCTGCTCATCGTCTTCTAACTGCTTGATTTCACTGTAACTGACTTCTTCCTCTGCATACTGAAGCGGATTGTCAATTTCGATACCGCTGACATCTTCTTCTTCTATCATTTCGATTTCATCTTTGGTGAAATCCTTAATTCTGCCGTCCTGAAGCTTAACCGCAACTTTTCCGCTAAGGAAATGAAGCGCGCTTACCCTGCCGATGCCGTCGTCTGTCATAACACCGCTTCCCACAGGCGGCATACCAGCAGCCGCTTCCAGATAGGTTGAGTATTCATAATTTAGACAGCAAAGCAATCTTCCGCAAACTCCCGAAACTTTTGCAGGATTTATCGGCATTCCCTGATCTTTTGCAAGTTTAATATTAATGGAAGCAAACTGCTTGAGCCACGAACAACAGCAAAACTCATTTCCGCACATTCCCAACCCCGACATTATTGAGGTTTCGTCTCTCACTCCGATATGACGCAGGTCAATACGGACTTTTCTGAATGTTTGGGTTAAATCTTTAAGCAGTTCCCTAAAGTCAACCCTGTGCGGGGCGGTAAAATAAAAAGTCAGCTTTCTTCTGTCAAAAGTATAATTAGCATCTACAAGCCTCATAGGCAGGTTGTTTTTCTCTATAAGTTCCGAGCATTTCAAATATGCTTCGTTCTCTCTCTGCTTAATTTCTTCAAGAACTTTGAACTCTTTAGAGGATAAAACTCTAATCAAAAAAACAGGTTCGGGCAGGTTTTTTCCCCATTTCTCCCAAACAGCATCCGGTATTCTTAAAGCCTTTACTACCTCTTCGCCTTTCTCAGTTCTGACTATAACAAGTTGCCCATGTTCTACATGTGCCGTGTCCGGTATGGACAGAGGGAAAAGCCTGTTTTTGAGCAGTCTGACACCGAATTTATACATTATGTTTCCTGATTGATTTTTTTATTCAATATTTATTATACGGGAAATATCAAACTTCATGAAATACTTACAGACTTTTTGGCATATAATAAATTCCTGAAAGGAAAATAATAATGAAAAGATTGTTCATAGCTTTAGAAGATGCAGAAAAATTGCATTTTTCTCGCATCTTACATGATCTAGTGTCGAGGCAAAATCGACGGCTCCTCGCCGCCGCTATTGCCTCTCACCTTTCTAAGGTCGGGTTTGAAAAATTCGATTTTTCCAAAAAATCAAAATTTTTCCTTCCCCTCTTATTCATTAGTGCAATTTCGGCAAATTTGACATTTGCACAGACCTTAACTCCTCAATGGTCAGATTTTTGTCCTCAGGCATATTTGAATTCCTCTCCGGTTAAAGTCGGTTTTTGGGACGGTACAAAAACAAAGTTTTTTAAGAATGAAAATAATTACTGGGTGAGTCGAAAAAAAGATTTTGATATTTCGCTGTCAGCATGCGGAAGTCTTGTCGGGGCTGACCAAGTCAACTGCTATGATATTGTGAACCAAAAAGAAAATATTAAAACTTATCATCATGTTAAAGATACAAATGTAAGAATCGAGAAAAAAATAAGAAAAAAGCTAAGATTTGATATTTACAAGATTTTTTATTCCGAATTTGAACAACAACAGCTGCTTAACGCTCTGCTTGTAAATCCCAACTTAAGCACAGGACAATAAGCGGCTTACAGCCGTAAAATATTTAAATATTTACTCCCTGCTGTCTTGCCGCAGGGTTCTTTATTCAGTTTATCATTTTGTTTGGTGCAAATAATTAACTTATTCTTCTTGCCAAGTTTGCCAGATTGTTTTCTTTTCCGTTTATCAAAAGTTCGGCAACGGCCTGACTGATTGGCTGACCGGTTTGGTCTTCATACCATGCAAATGCAGGGGAGGGATTAACTTCAAAACAGTAATAATCATTATCAGGCGTCCTTCTGATATCTATTCCGGACAGGTACAGCCCTAAATCTCTTGTTAAATTAACACAGGTCTCTTTCAGCTCATCCGGAATTTCAACGGGCCTGAGCGATCTGTTTTTATCGTAACGGTAGTCCGAACTTTCCGAATTAATCTCCGTAGCAAACACCTCACCGCTTATCAATGTATGGACTCTCAAATCAGTTCCCGGAACATAACTCTGGAAAAGCGTCGGGCAGTGCTGCAAGTTGGTCAAACGTTCCATGTCTTCTTCGTCAAGTTTCTTAACTTTTGACCTTTCTGCGCTTGCCGATTTGTAAATTATACCGGTGCTTTTATATTTATCTATGAATTCCTGAGCTTTGCCGCTGTCGTTTGTTATAAGGCAATCAGGAGTTTTAAAACCGTATTTTTTAACAATCCAGGTCTGATACAGTTTTGAGCTGTTTGAGAACTGTGACCTTGTCCTGTTAATAACCACTGCATCAGCGTGTTCAAGCCATATATTGAGTGCTATATGCCTTTCGGATTCCATAAATCCTGTTTGAATGCTGTTTAAGTCTAAATCATGATGCAGCGATGACAATCTGGTATAGATGCCTTTAAATTTATCGATGTCGATGGTGTACCCGTCTTTGAAAGATATATTGCCTTTAATTTTGCCTCTCTCAGAATAGAGTAAAATGTTGTTATCAATCGGGAGACTGTTCTGATCCAGCCAAATCACATCAGCCTTTTTTTCGCGAAGCGCATCAAGCAAATACCTGGACATGCTTTCATTGCTACCTTCGCCAATCAATAAAATCATGATTTGTATTCCTCTGCCAGAAAGGCTGTTAAAAGCTTGAAGTAAGAATCGCCAAAAATTGAAAAAATCTCATAAAAACTCGGGTAAACATTCATCGAGTATGCACAGTATTCATTGGAGGCTTCCTGATATAAAAAGTTAAACAGAACCAGCGGTCTTTCGATGTATTCTGATACCTGTACGATTTTATTGAGCAGAAAATCAGGAATATCGGTCAGCTCATATTCATTGATATCATTTAATTTAACTGCCAGATAATTGTTCCCTAATAAACAAACTGTCATTTGGCTGCCTGAATGAGGTTTTTGGAAAATAGCAGGAGACAAACTGAGCTTATTCAATCGGTCAATATCCGATTCGTTCATTAATGCGGAATTAGCATAGCCGCGGGTAACGCTTTTGTACAATGCACTGTTATTCCAACTGCGGTAATACTTAAGAGCTTCATCGGGATTATTGGTCAAAATCATCTCAACTGTCGGTATTTCGAATTTCTGCATTATCATTAACTGCTCGAGTTCGCTGCACAGTTCAAATTTGCTTTTTGCAGGATTAATAAACTTAATATCGGGTTGACTTAAAAATAATGCATTTAAACTTGCCCACCATTCATTTTGAGCATATGAAATATCATATTCGCTTTCATAAGGAAGCCATTGACTGTTTAAAGCGGGATACTCGGCAAAATAGCATATTTTGATTTCTGAACCTTTAATTGTTTCAAGGTTTTCTTTAGCCTGAATTTGGAAAACTAAATCATCACCTGCGTTTTCAATTTGCAACTTGCCTTCTTTTATCAGATTTTCATAAAACATCGCATAAACAGGTATATTCGCAGTCCTGCTCATAGTTTCCGCTTGAGACGCAATTAAGTGGTCTTCCCTGTTTGCAAAAAATAATATCATCCGAAATTATCACAAAATAATAAATGACATAGATAAATTTTAATCTATAACTCAATATATTCCAAATATTGAAAATGCATTTGTATAACATTCTTTATGTACCCTTATTCTTAATCCGTAAGTGGTTTATTTATTTTTGTAAAGAATTTGGAACTTTTTAGCAATTTTTAATTATATATATACTTTATATATATGGCAATATAAATAATATATACAATTAAGATTTTTATATAAAGGAGTTTAACAGATGGCAAACAAATTCAATTTAGACAGCAATTCACCTTTTATTGGACTCAATCAAAGAACAATTCAGCAGAAGCAGGCTTCTAAAACTACACAGGATGCAACTCTCGGCACCGAAGTATCAATTAACGATCTCAACGCTCTGGGTTTGGGCGGAAACTCCGAACAGCCTAAATGCAAAGTATCAATTTATGAAAAAAACTGCAAAGAAAAAACCGCTGAAAAGAACTGCCTTGAAAAAACTGACAGTGAAAAACAAACCAAAGAAAAATGCGGTGACAAGACCGCTGAGAAAAATTGTATTGAAAAAACCGAAGATGAAAAACAATGCAAAGAAAAAACCGCTGAAAAAAATTGCATAGAAAAAACTGACAGTGAAAAACAAACTAAAGAAAAATGCGGTGACAAGA
>CAZEDP010000042.1:0-3676 GCA_964511035.1 uncultured Gammaproteobacteria bacterium | reverse complement strand
CTGAGAAAAATTGTATTGAAAAAACCGAAGATGAAAAACAATGCAAAGAAAAAACCACTGAAAAAACACCTGAGAAAAGTCCTAAAGAAAAAATCGCTGAGAAAAACGGTGACAAAGTCTGCGGCGAAAAAGTTCCTGAAAAAGATTCTAAAGAAAAAACACTCAAAGAATGCGGTGAAAAAATTCATGAAAAGGACTGCAAAGAGAAAACCGCTGAGAAAAACGGTGATAAAGTCGACGGCGAAAAAGTTCCTGAAAAAGATTCTAAAGAAAAAACACTCAAAGAATGCGGTGAAAAAATTCATGAAAAAGACAGCAAAGAAAAATGTATAGACAAAGACAATGAAATATGCTTCCAACCCGGCGACAACGGCATCGGACATGCATACGGGCTAATAAATAAAATTAAAGAAGATGATAATCCGTTCTTTGTAAGATAAACTTTAAAGCAATAATGATGAGGGGAATATAATTCCCCTCATCTTGTATTATTCGATTTTTAGGCAATATCACCTGCTCTTAGCCAACGATATTGCCTTTGTCATGAAGGAATTAAATCAAATTGAAATCAGCATAGGAATTGATCGGTAATTCAGCAAAATTCGTTTTATAATTACATTTAGAAAACATATATTTCAACAGAAAGGAAATTTAAGCTTGCCAAATCAGGAACAATTTCCGAGATACGTCCGAATAGCAGTTGATATTGCCCATAAAATAACTGAAGACAAATTCTATGAAAACCAAAAAATAAAAGGGCGGTCAATTTTAGCCGGAGAATATAATGTCTCGCCTGAAACTATCAGAAGATCGATTGCTCTGCTGGCAGACACAGGCGTTGTCAAAGTTATTGACAAAAGCGGAATTCAAATTAAGTCAAAAAATAAAGCCTATGATTTTATCGAAAAATTTTCTTCGAAACAAACTATTTCAAACCTTAAAAATAAAATTCAGGATTTAATGATACAAAGAGACAAAAACAACGAAGAGATTTTTAATAATTTTAATTTGCTTCTGGAGCAAATTAACCATCAGGACCTCGTCAACAAAATAACTTATTATGAATATAAAATACCGGAAACAAGCCATGTAATCGGAAATACTTTATCTGAACTTCAGTTCTGGCAAAATACCGGCGCTACTATTATCGGGATTCAAAGAGCAGATAACATGCTTATCTCGCCGGGACCTTATTTTGAGTTTGAAAAAGATGACGTTATTCTTTTCGTTGGAATACATGACGCAAAATTAAAAGTAAGCAAATTTCTGGATCAAAATACTCTGCTAAATTAGTCTTATATATTTTGCTGTTCGCTATAACTCAATGAATTAGCATTAATTGCCAACTGACAACTTATAGTATATAATAAGGTTGTTAGTTTTTGATTTATAATAGAGATAGTTAGAGATATTAATGATAGTCCGCTTAATTAAATAACCCGTTATCTGAATTTATTGAGAAAATGTTTGCTTTAAACATCTCCAAGTTAATTTGGGAAGGAAAATTTTTATGCGGTTAATAATAGCAACGAATAGAGCCCCATACGATATAAAAAAGCCCAAAGACGAAGTAATTATTGAAAAATCTCCCGGAGGGCTTGTTGCCGCTCTCGACCCCATTATGAAAAACAATAAAGGAATTTGGGTTTGCGGCGGAGAAAAAACTTTGGAGGATTATGGAATTGACCTTCCTTATCCTGTCAGACAGGTTAAATTGACCAAAAATGAAAATAAACATTATTATGAGGGGTTCTGTAATACCCAAATATGGCCTCTGTTTCATTATTTTCCGACAAGATACAAGCTCGATACGAAAGATTGGCCTTTTTACAAACAGGTTAACCAAAAATTCGCAAACCAAATTGCAGATATTCTGGAACCTGACGACAGAATTTGGATTCACGATTACCAATTAATGCTTCTACCCAAAATGCTTCGGGAAAAAGGCGTTGAAAATAAAATCGGCTTTTTCCTTCACATTCCTTTTCCGGATTTTGAAATTTATCGGATTTTCCCTAAAAGACTTGAGATCCTTGAAAGCCTGATAAATTGTGATTTAATAGGATTTCATACAGAAAGCTACAAAAAACATTTTCTCGAATGTGTTGAATCTATTTTAAACAGCAATGTAAAAATTAAGGGCAATAAAATATTTCATAACGATCGGGTCTCGAAAGTTGAAGCTCTGCCTATAAGCGTTGATTTTAAGCAAATTCAAAAAATTGCGTTAAGTGAAGAAACAGAAAAATCTCTTGCTGAGCTTCAGGAAATTTTTGCCGGACAGATTATCGGTCTCGGCGTTGACAGGTTGGATTACACAAAGGGATTAATAGAAAAATTTCAGGGACTGGAATATTTTCTCGATAAAAACCCTGAATATATCAAGAAAATTTCTTTCATCCAAATTGCAGTACCTTCAAGGACAAATGTTCAGGACTATATAAAAATTAAAAAAAGAACTGATGAAATTGTGGGTAGAATAAATGGAAAGTTTTCAAGAGAGGGCTGGAGCCCGATACATTACATTTATTCAAACTTAAAATTCGATAAACTGGTTGCTTATTACAGGCTTGCTGATTTTATTATTGTGTCTGCCCTCAGGGACGGCTTGAACCTTGTGGCAAAAGAATATGTCGCTTCCAAGGTTAATAATAAAGGACAGTTGATTCTGAGTGAATTTACCGGCGTTGCTGAAGAAATGCCTTATAAATACTTGATTAATCCCTATGACGTTACCTCCATTTCAAATTCGATTTCGCAGGTTTTAAAAACCAGTGATGAGGAAAAACACAACGTGATGGAAAAATTAAGAAGCTACGTTGAAGAAAATGATATTTTCAAGTGGCTGGACAGTTTTCTTGAAAAACTCGGATAAGTAAAAAAGGAGTTTCTAATGACAGAATTAGCTAAAGGATTACAAGAAGTTAGGGTTAACCCAAGAAGTTTAAATGATTATATTCCGATTGTCGGAGAAGAAAGGATAAAAAATCTGAGGGAACTTGCCAAGCCGCTGCAAAATAAAAAAGTTCTTAATCTTAACGCAACTGCATTCGGAGGCGGAGTATCAGAACTGTTAAAAACGCAGGTTGCCCTTATGCAGGACTTGGGTATAACAACCGAATGGCACGTAATGAGAGCAAAGCCTGAATTTTTTGACGTGACAAAAATTCTTCATAATACCCTCCAAGGCAGCAATGTTGTTATTACCGAAGAAATGAAAGAAATATACAATAATACCGTCCGAGAAAATGCCAAAATGATAGCTGAAAGTTATGATTTTGTTATTTTTCATGACCCTCAGACTATCGGAATGAGGCAATATGTCAGTGCACCCATTTCAAAAAGTATATGGAGATGCCACATTGATACTTCCGAACCCAATAAAGAAACCTGGGAATTTTTGTATCCGTTTATGCAGAACTTTGATGCCGTTATCTTCACTTTAGATGAATTCGTCAACGAAAGCGCCAATTTTAAAAACCTTACATTTATTCCTCCTTCCATTGACCCGTTAAGCCCGAAAAACATTGAGATGTCAGAGGAAGAAGTAAGAAATCTCATGATTAGCTACAATATTGACCCCGACCGACCGATTATTTCGCAGATTTCACGTTTCGACCCCTGGAAAGACCCCCTCGGCGTTATTGATGTTTACAGAAACATCAAACAGGGACAG
>CAZEDP010000041.1:0-11062 GCA_964511035.1 uncultured Gammaproteobacteria bacterium | reverse complement strand
ACTTTAGGATTTAACAGGCTAAAACAAGGAGATAACTCTTGAATAATCTCGAAAAAAGAATGATCGATACCCTTATTGATTTAAAGGAAAATCATGAAGTTATAGGCGTTAAAGCGGAATTTGAAGCCGAAGGTACAAGACTGGAAGAAGCTCTCCGACTTAAGGAAGTTGTTTCGAGAGCTGATTTAGACTTAACCATTAAAATTGGCGGCTGTGAAGCAATTAAAGATATGTATGAAGCAAGAGTAATAGGCGTATCAAGGATTGTTGCTCCCATGATAGAAACAGCTTACGCTTTGAAAAAATTTATTTCGGCAACAAAACTGGTCTTTACCGAAGAAGAATATGATACGGTCGATTTTCTCGTCAACATTGAAACTATAACAGCCTTTAAAAACCTTGATGAAATCCTCTCAATTGAAGAAATTAAATATCTCGATGGCATTGTGCTGGGAAGAGTTGATATGACGCAGTCAATGGGATTGACCAGAGAAGATATTAACTGCAAAGAAATTTTTGATATAACAAATGTTATATTTCAAAAAGCAAAGGAGAAATCACTGGAATGTGCTATCGGCGGAGGCGTTTCAGCCGAAACTGTCAAATTTATAAACAAACTGCCTGAAGGTCTGACCGACCGCTACGAAACAAGGAAAGTAATATTTAAATGCCCGCAGGCTTTGAAAAAAGAACCTGATAAAGGCATTCTGAAGGCTGTGGGGTTTGAGCTTATGTGGCTTAAAAACAAACGCAACTTCTACGGCATGATACATATGGAAGACCAATACAGAATACAGTACCTGCAGGCAAGGTACGAAAAATTGATTGCCGAAGCAGGCGGCGTCTGCGTTTAATATTCGGAAACAGCTATGATTAATGATATAAAAGCAGTTGCTTTCGATATTGACGGTACTTTATGTTACGGAAGTACGCCAATAGACGGTGCAATAGAATTAATAAATTTTTTCAAAAAAAAGAAGTTAAAAGTTTTTTATTTGACAAATAACTCAAGCAAAACAAGGCAGGGCGTTGTCGATAAACTATTATCGGTCGGTTTTGAACTCTCTGTAAAAGATTTATACACCTCGGCTTATACCGTTTCAGTCTATTTGAAGCAGAAAAGTTATAAAAATGTTTTTGTTTTAGGGGAAAGCGGTCTCAGGGAAGAAATATCTTCTCAGGGAGTTAATATAACCGAAGAAGAACGAGCTGAAGCGGTTGTAGTGGGGTTGGACTTAAGTTTCAATTATGAAAAGCTTTCTAAGGCGGCAACGGTAGTTCTCAACGGAGCTGAAATTATCGCCTGCAATTATGACGTAAATTATCCCGGCAAAGACTGCAAAACTTTTCCCGGCTGTGGAGCTTTGGTCGCCGCGTTGGAAGCCGCCGGCAGTAAAAAAGCCGATTACATTGCAGGCAAACCCAATACACTTATGATTGAACTATTATCAAAGGATACAGGATTAAAAAACAAAGAAATTCTCGTTATCGGCGACAGCTACTCAAGCGATATCGAAATGGCAAAGAAATTCGGTTCCGCTTCTGTCTTGATATCGTCTGATATTTCATATAAAAATAATTCAAACAATAATTTTTTAACTTTTAAAAGTTTAAGAGAAATTTTTGAGTATTTTTCTGCAAAATTATGAAAGAAGATATAGGGTGAATCAGGTTTATTATAAGAACAGAGCTGACAATAGAAGTTTGCTGAGTGAGATTCTTCCGTTAAAGCTGCCGCTAAGTCTGAATATTGAACCGACAAATTTATGCAACTTTCGATGTGTTCATTGTGTGCAATCTTTTTCCGATTATGAAAATTTTGCCGGCTATAAAGGCAACATGGATATGGATTTATACAAGAAAATTATCAGTGATATAAAATCAATGGGAAAGTTAAAGTGTTTACGCCTGTTTGACGAAGGAGAACCCTTATTAAACCGGAATTTATCTGAAATGATAAAGATTGCTAAACAAGCCGACATTGCCGAGAGAATTGAAATATACACTAACGCAGCGCTTTTGACGGAAGATACAGCCAAGGAGCTTATTAACTCAGGTCTGACACTTTTGAGAATTTCTATTTATTCCGTCAATCAGGAAATAAATTCCCAAATAACCGGAACTGATTTTAGCGTTAAAGATATTTATGATAACATCGTGAATTTTAAAAAAATACGCCGTAAATTAAATAAAAAAGAGCCGTTTTTGTACATAAAAACCATAGATTCTCTTAACAGCACTGAAACAGAAGCTTTTCTTAACACTTACAAAGATATTGCCGATGAAATCGAAGTTGAACCACTGACCAACTGGAACGGATATGAAGGAAGAAAGATTACAAAAAACTTATACGAAGATAACTTTAAGAATAAGGACTTTGCATTGATAGACAAAAAAGAAGTCTGTCCTTATCCGTTTTTTACTCTCGCGGTTAAGTGCAGCGGTGATGTTGTCCTATGTTGCGTTGACTGGAATAATGCCACAAAAGTCGGTAACTTGAACGAACAAAGTCTGTTCGAAATCTGGCATGGGGAAAAAATAAAAGATATAAGGTTAATGCACCTTGAAAGAAGAAGACACGAAAATCCGTCATGTAAATACTGTACAATGCCTGATATTTTGCCTAAAACTGATAATATAGACAATATACCCGAAGAAAAATTTGAGGAAATACTTAATTGAAAAGGCGTCAATTATGATAAAAGTATCTGACTATATTATAAAAAGATTGATAAAAGAGGGGTTTGAGCATGTTTTTATGATTTCCGGCGGGGGCGCTATGCACTTAAACGACTCTGTCGGAAAATGCAAAGACATCAAATACATCTGCAATCACCATGAACAGGCTTCTGCAATAGCTGCGGAGGGATACTCAAGGGCATCGGGCAAACCAGCCGCAGTAATAGTCACAACAGGACCGGGAGGATTGAATACCTTAACCGGTTTGATGGGGCAGTGGACTGATTCTGTTCCCGTAATTTATATTTCAGGACAGGTCAAACGCCAGACCTGTGTTAAGTTTAACCCTGATATCGAATTAAGACAGCTCGGCGATCAGGAAGTTGATATAACAACCGTTATAAAACCTCTGACAAAGTATGCCGTAACTGTTGAAAAGCCCGAAGATATAAAATACATAATGGACAAAGCTCTTTTTTTGATGACTGACAAAAGACACGGACCGGTTTGGGTGGACGTCCCGATAGATATTCAGGGGGCGTTTGTTGATGAAGAGACTTTAAAAAGTTTTAAACCCGATAAAGAGAATAATAAAAAGGATTTTCTGAAAGAAAAAGTTCGCGAAACATACAAACTGTTAAAGAAAGCTAAAAGACCCGTAATAGTTGCAGGGCATGGCATAAGGCTTGCGAAAGCTCAGGGTTTGTTTATAGAGCTGGCGGAAAAATTTCAAATCCCCGTTTTAACAACTTTTAACGGATTTGACTTAATTGACGACGATAATCCGCTTTTTATCGGAAGAATAGGAACCGTCGGGGACAGGGCAGGGAATTTTGCTCTGCAAAATGCCGATGTGGTTTTGTTTTTAGGCACACGCAACAATATTAGGCAGGTCAGCTACAACAGTGAATTTTTTGTCAGAAACGGCAAAAAAATTATCGTTGATATTGATGAAGCGGAGCTTAAAAAGCCGTCCGTAAAGCCTGATGTCGCCATAAACTGCGATGTTAGAGATTTTTTGGATGAACTAAAGGCAACTGCAAAAAAAGACAGCTTTCCTTCTTTTAAATCGTGGCTGAAGTGGTGTTTGGAAAGAAAAAAACGATACCCCGTTGTCCTCCCCGAATACAGAAAAAAAGACGGGCTGATAAATCCGTATTATTTCATAGAGGTCTTAACGTCCTGCATGAAAGAAAAAGATATTACGGTAGCGGGAAACGGAACGGCTTGTGTTTGTCTGTTTCAGGCAGGTAAAGTTAAAAAGGGACAGCGTATTTTCTGGAATTCAGGCTGTGCCTCTATGGGATATGATTTGCCTGCCGCAATAGGGGCAAGTTTTGCAAACAAAGAAAAGGACATCATCTGCATAGCAGGTGACGGAAGCCTTATGATGAACCTTCAGGAGCTTCAGACTGTTTGTCATTACAACCTTCCGATTAAACTTTTTATTTTAAATAACGAGGGTTATATTTCCATAAAACAGACGCAGGATGCCTTTTTTGAAAGCAGATACGTTGCGTCGGGTAAAGATTCCGGTGTCAGCATTCCCGATTTTGTCAAAGTTGCAAAGGCTTTTGGCTTGTCCTCGATAAGGATAGACAGCAGTAAAAATTTAAAAGAAAACATTGAAAAAGCTCTGACAACAAAAGGACCTTTAGTCTGTGAAGTAATGCTTGAAACCGATTATATCTTCAGCCCGAAGCTTTCGTCAGAAAAGCTCCCCGACGGGCGAATCATCTCAAAGCCCCTTGAAGATATGTATCCGTTTTTAGACAGGGAAGAGTTTAAAGAGAATATTTACAACAATTAAGCTTTTGTTGATTTAACAAGAATTATGCTACTATTCTTGCCGCTCTTTCACCGGCAATGTATTTTTTATACATCTGAACAGCAAGCAACTGCTGAGAAGGAGTGGTCAATTTTGCTTTGAGTTCATTTTCAGGCAATTCACCGAACAACTGATCGAGACTAGATGGGGGAGTAAACCCTCTGTCTAAAAGCAGTCTTGCGGAATTTTCCAAATCGCCCTGACTGTTTGTTGCAGGAATTTCTATTCCCGAATATTCTCTCAAAACATCAACCGGAATAGCCCATTTTTTATTGTCAACAAGCTGATCTTTCAAATCAACGTGCCAAACGTGATCTCTTCCGCCTGTTATTAATGTTATATCTGCTATATCAGAAAATGTATCTCCGTAACGAGCGATATTATTGGTTATCAACAGAGGAAACCTGTGATTTTTATCCATATATGCCGCATATTGATACGGGATTATGGTTGCCGTAGGAATGTTTCTTTTTTTTGCATGGGTCATAAATATTTCATCAACACCTTCATTTGTAGCACTTGTTACATATGCCATTCTTTCACGCTTGCAGCCGGCTTTCAGCAAATAATCATAAACGGGAGTAACCAATTTCATAGTTCCTTTGGCATAAGCTTTTGCTAATGCAGTTACCTTCGCTCTTTCATCTCCCCAGTATGACAAATCAAATCCGTTTGCTTCAACAATAGCCGGTTTTAGTTTTGTCCACCCCACAGGTCCTACCGTAACGTAGGGCTTGACTGAAAAAGCCTGTTCCTTAAACTGCATAGCATCCGTATTGGGTCCGAATACTTTAACGGGTTTTTTTGTTCTGGGATTTTGAATACAAATCTCGGTTGTCTTTGGAACAATAGTATTTGTTGCGGAATCAGGCTTAAAATAAGTAACAAATAACTTGTCTTTTTCAACTCTGTATTCTCCGCAGGGTACTCTTGACTGGAGCTCTTCAAGCACTTTTCTCAAATTAGCTATTGAGTTTATCATCCCCAGTTGAGTTTCATCCAGAGGAATATTGCTTTGAATCGCCGTCTTTATCAGTCCGGTCATCTCTTCTCCGATAAGTCCGCTCAATTTATCAATATCAGCAGGGTTAATTCTTCCGGTACCTTTTAAAACACCGGCCGACAAAAAACCCTCAGCTCCTACCGGAAAGTTTTTAAAGCTGACTCTCTCAAAAGAGTCTGTATTGTTTTGTTTAAGATTGCCGAAATTTTGCCGAGGATATTTTTTAGACGTATTTAAGGATTTATAAGGATTTAAACCGACTATATTCATATATTTTAACTGCCAAGTTTTTAACTGAAGTTATAAAAACAAAAGGCATTTAAAAATTGCCAATTTCTGAACATTTTTTATTATTTTGTAATATCTTTGACTCAATAAGATTAAATTAAAGGTCTGTTAATTGTCTAAAATCATTGCACTGTGCACAAATATCGATAAGCTGAACGGCAATAGAATCTTTGATAAGGAATATGCCAAAAACTTTCCGGGGGCATCGTGGTGTTATTACCTGAAAGAGTCTTTGGCAAAAGACAATATTGAGGTTATGACAGGCGATATGGCTCTTGAGGGAGTTAAAAACGGCAAATATAAACCTGACGAAGTTTATATCATTCAGGAACTTGAGAACTTCTGTTCGGATGAGCTTTTAAAAATCGGCGCAAAACCTCTGCTTTTGACATGCTTTGAATCGCCCCTTTATGCGTGGCGTTTTTATGACAGAATTCCCGAACTGGCAGAGATTTATCCCAACAGACTGCTCTTTGCAGGGTCATTTGACAATGCAAAACTGAAAAAAGGGAACAACTTAATAATGCGTTTCCCTAATTTTGAGCAGGACGATATCATCGACACTATTAAACCCTGGAATGACAGAAAATTTGCTATTCTTGTGGCTTCAAACAAGTTTGTAAAAAGAAGAATTTTTTATCTGGGTTTTAAAAAAGAAAAATACCGTAAAAGATTTTTGCAGTTGACGTCAAAAAGCTTCAATAATGCCCTGAAAAACCAGCTTCAGACGAAAAGGCTCGGAGCCGTCAAATATTTTGCAGAGCGCAGTTGTCTTGATATATTCGGTCCGCAATGGAATAAACTAAACAAACTTCCTTTAATATGGCATCTTAGGCTTAAGAGAATTTTGAAAAAGCTCAACCCCAAAACTTGTGAAGACAAAATCAAAACAATGTCGGACTATAAGTTTGCGGTATGCTTTGAAAACACTTCATATCCCGGGTATTTTACCGAAAAAATAATCGACTGTTTTTGTGCGGGAACTATTCCGATATACTTGGGAGCGAAAGATATAGAAAAATTCGTTCCGAAAGAAGCTTTTATCGATATGAGAGATTATAAAAGTTTCGATGCATTGAACCGGTTTCTTCAAGCATTATCCGAAAATGAGGCAATGAAAATAATTAAAGCGGGAAGGGATTTTTTAAACGGCAGTGAGGGCAAACTGCACAGTTTTGAAGGGTTTGCAAATCGTGTTGAAGATATTGTACGGAGAGAATTTAATGGAATATAAGCCGGAAGACATCGAAATATTTGTCACCACATATAACAGAGCAGAATTATTAAAAGAAACTCTAATCAGCATAGTTAATCAGACGGCAAAAGGCTTTAGAATAGCTGTACTGGACAACGCAAGCACTGATAATACGGCACAAACCGTTAAAGAATTTGAAAAATACGGGGTTGAATTTATTCCGAGCAAAGAAAATTTGGGACATGAAGGCAATTTTAACAGAGCGCAGGAGCTGGCTTCGAAAAAATGGGCAATGGTCTTTCATGATGATGATTTGATGCACCCGAAGTATATAGAAAATGCCCTGAAACTTATAAACAAATACCCTGATGTTTCTCTGATTGCCGCTACGCTCAGCGCGAAAGAACAACCGCCGACCAACGAAAATTGGCAAAAAGTTAGAGCAACGGGAAGTTACTGCAAAAATCTTGAAGATTTTGCCGCTTATTTATACTGCGGAAAAGGCTTTGACTACTGTTCAACGATATATCGGACTGAAATATTCAAAAAAATTAAAACAAAATGCTCAATTTACGGTAAAGTTGCGGACAAACCGTTTGTTATGGACGCCGCATATTACGGTCCTTCTATTGTGATGAATGATAAGTACATAAAATGCGGGATTCACGAAGGACAGGACAGCAGCGACAATAAGTCGGGTCCTTTTATAGACCAAATTATTGCGTTGAATAAAACATTTCACGAAATTTTGGGGAGCAGTATTTTTACGAAAAACGGCAGGGTGTTTACCGCGAGAAGCTACAAATGGCTAATTAACGAGTACAATTGGTGTACGGTTAACAAAGAGATAATGAGCGAATATGAATTTATGGAAAAAGCCGTAAAAGAAGGTGCTGCAACTAATTTATCGGTAGGCTGGGGCAAAATCAGGCGTAATATTTATTTTAAGATAATGAGAGTGATAGCCATGCCTTTGCTCGGCAGAAGATTTAGGGTTGTAAGAGCTGATTAATTACCCTTAATTCCTGCTATAATAATTAAAATCAAAGAAAGTCTCGTAAATGATTAAAGATACACGCAGCGAATACAGTGTCAAAACTTGCCCCGTAAATGAACCGGAAGCCCTTGAAGGGCTGCTTAATTCTATGGCGGAAGAAGGTTGGGAACTTTATATGCTGCACGAAGCAGAATCAAAAAAGGGAACTGTCCAGTATAACTGCATATTTACCAGAGAAACCGAAAATGAAACCACCCTTGAAACCGATGAAATGGTTGATGTTCCGGATTTTAAATCAAGACTGGAAAAAATGTTCAATCCGCAGGACGAACCTTATACTCTGGCAAAGGAACTCCTGGAAAAGATTGATTCTAAACAAAAAGAAACTGATAAAGTCAAAAATCTCCTTGATTCCGTGAGCAGTGAAACCGAACATGAAAGACTTAATAAAGAAATAACAAAGAAGCTGAATGAATTAAAAGAACTCAAAAATGAACTTGCCGACGTGCTCAATCCCGAAAAAATGTTTGAAAGAATTAATCAGGAAAGACTCACGATAGTTGTGAGCGATGAGCTTATATCCCTTTTGGAAAATGAAAAAGGAGCCCCGCTTATAACCGAAACGGTTAAGTTAAGGCAGAAACTCACGGATGAACTCGGCTATGTAATACCGGCAATAAAATTTACCAACTCCGAAACATTGAACGCCAACGAATACAGGATTGATGTAAGGGGTGTAAAAGCCTATTCAGGAATTGTTTATCCCAATTATTTGAGATATTACGAAGGTCAGTCAAACATAACAAAAAAACCTAAAGATTCAATCGAAGACCTTGATTTGGTTAGTTTAAAAAAAGTTTTCTGGATAGAAGAATCAAAAACAAAAAACTATTGGGAAAAGGGACTTAATCCTGCTCAGGTAATTACCCGGAATCTGGAGTTTATTGTATTAAAATATGCCGATGAAATTATGGACTATACGGATATCAGCAGATACGTCGAAATAGTCGGCACGCAAAATCTTTATCTGATTGAAAATCTTATTCCCGATAATTTATCGGTCGGAGATATCAGGTACGTCCTTGCTTCTCTCGTAAGAGAAAGAATTTCCGTTAAAGATATCATTTACATTTTTGAAAAACTCAACGATATTGCAGCAGAGTCGGAAAGTAACGAAGAAACTCTTGAAATGCTACGCAAAAAACTTTCAAGACAGATTTGCGACGGCATAAGCGACGAAAACGGCAATATCACAGCCATCGATATCAGCAGCGAACTAGCTTTATATTTCAAAAAACTTTTTAAATCCTCCGAAGAAACAATTCAAAAAAAATTAAAATCTCAAAAAATAAAGCAGATTTTTAAAAAAATATCGGATTTCATAAAAAATTCCCATCTTGAAAACAAATGTCCGGTAATTATAGCTCCTCCTGAAATACGGCTTAACCTGTTTTTGCTTTTGGAAGAAATATTCCCCTGTTTATCCGTTATTTCTGCACAAGAAGTTTTAAACGATTATAACGTCGAAACCATGGAAACATTAATTTAAAATCAAAAATCAATACTGGTAATTAGCCGTCTCTCATGCAAAAATATTTTATGGTTGGTTTTTGTAAGCGGAGTCAAGAATTTGATTACGATAAAAGAAGTAGAACATGTTGCAAAATTAGCCCGGTTGGAACTGTCTGAAGATGAAAAAAATCAGTTTTTGGAACAGCTGAACAAAATAATCGGCTACTTTAACCAATTAAACGAAGTTAATACAGAGGGCATTGAGCCCATGGCTCACTCGGTACCGATAGTTAACGTGATGCGGGAAGACATTGCCTTTGACGCTAATTTGCGCGAAGAAATTTTAAACAATGCCCCGCAGGAAGAAAACGGCTATTTCAGAGTACCTAAAATCACTGAAGATTAATAACGGGAAAATTTACAAGGAATATACTATGGCAACTAAATATATTTTTGTTACCGGTGGAGTTGTTAGTTCGCTTGGCAAGGGTATAGTAGCAGCGTCATTGGGTAAACTTCTCAGAGCAAGAGGCTACAGCGTTGCAATACAAAAATTTGATCCTTATATAAACGTAGATCCGGGAACGATGAGCCCGTTTCAGCACGGAGAAGTCTTCGTAACGGACGACGGCGCTGAAACCGATTTGGATTTAGGGCACTACGAAAGGTTTACCAATACAAATCTGGGGAAAATAAATAACGTAACAGCGGGAAGTATTTACTTAAATGTAATAACAAAGGAAAGACGCGGCGATTATCTCGGCGCAACCGTTCAGACCATTCCCCATGTTACAAACGAAATTAAAGCAAGACTTATGCCTACATACAGTAAGATTGGATTGAACTTCTATTTCTATAAAACAGAAAAAAAATAAATAAAAAGACCTGCCTCAATGGCGGGTTTTTTTATTTAGTAAGGTTCAAACACCAATATAGTCAGGTGAAATTTCTGCTTCTTCAACACATGTTTCTTTATCTATCTGGTATAAGTGACTGTTATCTGGCAGCCACCCCTAAATCCCCCAAGGGAGCACCGACCCCTAAATCCCCCAAGGGGGACTTGAGATTCTGGATTTTACTTCATCCTCGATTATTTTGACAACACTTTCTATACCTGTCTCAACTTCCGAATTTTTAAATCTGAGTACCTTTATAATGTGCTTTTCTAAATCTGCGGTTCTGCCTTCTTCATATTCTCGTTTTTGATCATGTATCTCTCCATCCAGCTCAATAACCAGTTTCGCTTTATGACAATAGAAATCGGCAATAAAGATGTCTATAGGATGCTGACATCTGAACCTTACACCTGCTATCTGTTTATGGGATAGCCTTTCCCATAATAGTTTTTCAGCAAAAGTCATATTTTCCCTTAATATTCTGGCGTTTTCAAAAATTGCTTTCGTTGCCCCAAAATACATTTGCTTATCCAATTCCTCCATCTTTACAGACATTATAACATCTCAAATTTACAGCTTTTAACCCTTTTACAATATTCAAGTCCCCCCTGGAGGATTTAGGGGTCAGTGGCAAGAATAAGGAGAGCCCCTTGGGGTTTGGGGG
>CAZEDP010000040.1:0-11371 GCA_964511035.1 uncultured Gammaproteobacteria bacterium | reverse complement strand
TATCAAGCGGTATAGTTATGACTCGTTCAACCGCCGCAAGTTCCAGTTTGGGACGTGACCTTGCCGCACAGATTATGAACAAACCTTACAGTTTAATTTTTGCGGGAGTATTTCTTGGCTTGATTGCCTTAACAGCGGGAGTTACCGGTCTGCCATGGTTCTGGTTTCTGCTGTTCACCGTTATACTGTTTTTTGCAGGATTTACGGTTTTTGTCTCGCATGACGTACAAAGTCAAATGGGGCAGCTTGAAAACGTAAAACAGAATATGCAGGATTTAATTAACCCGAACAGAATGTACGAAAGACTCGGCGTTGATATACTCAGTCTTCAAGTGGGTTCGGGACTTTTGAAAATTGCAGACCCCGAACAGGAAGGACAGCTCCTCGCAAGAATTGCCGCATTAAGACAAAGGATGACGGACGAACTCGGTTTTATTATGCCGAATATAAGGATTATGGACAGTACTGCTCTTGATCAGCACGAATATTTAATATCTATAAGAAATAATCCCGTTGCAAACGGATTTGTTTATCCTGATAAAGTCATGGTAATTGCGGAACATTGGGATGCAACGGGTAAACCATTACCGAACGATGCAATCGTAGGAGTTGAACCCGCATATCAGGCTCAAGCATATTGGCTTAACCCTAATCAAATTGGCAAGGACGATAATATATCCGCTGTTGATCCTACCAGTGTTATTGTTACTCATCTTCAACACTGTGTAATCAAATATGTAGAAGAAATTATGACAAAAACCGATGTGCTTAAGCTGATGGAACTGGTAAAAAGCCAAGATCCGACGCTTGTCAACGATCTTGTACCCGCAATCATTTCCACAAGCGATTTGAGAAAAATATTCGTTAACCTGATAAGAGAAAAAGTCTCTATTAAAGACATTATGTTTATTTTTGAGAGAATGTGCGATTATGCAAGATTTTCCAAGGAGCCCGATATACTTTCCGAAAGGCTTAGAGCCGCCCTCGGCAGGCAAATTTGCATTAGCAATGCAACACCCGATAAAGTCCTTTATGCAATCACTCTTTCTCAGGACTGGGAAAAGACTCTTGATGATTCCTGCCAGAGAACCGAGCTAGGGACAATGTTCCTGCTGAACCCGATGCAGATTCAGGATTTGATTGAAACAACCGCATCGACACTTTTAAGAGCTCAACAGAATTTGGGCAGACAACCCGTTGTTTTGTGTTCACCGAGAATAAGGCTTCCGCTTTACCAGCTCCTTGAAAGACATATTCCGACTGTAGTCGTTATTTCTTACAGCGAATTAATACCCGATATTAGGGTGGAATCCGTTGACACGGTCGGCGAAGGCGAATACAGCGAAGATTATTCGTTTAGTTAGGACTGATTCTCAAAGATTAAAGAAGAATATTCTATATTAAAATCCTCTTTGCCGGATTGCATACCATTTATTAAGTTTTATGAAATTTATTTTTGCCTAAAATACTTAAACAGAGATTTGTTTATAATAAAAATCACCAAATAAAAACGATTTAATAGCAAAAATCGGCATGTTGTGGTTTTATATTCAAAACTCTGTAAGTATTGTTAGATAGCAAGGAGGTCGTGTATGATTACTCTTCAAACACAGTTTAATTCATTACAAAAGAATTACTCTTCCCCTTTATCAAATGAAACCGTTAACAACAAAGAGGCAAACAAACTGCTGCAAAAGGCTTGCAGCTATGCTGTGCCGGACAGCGGCTTATTGAGAGCTTATTTTACACAGCCAAACAGCAAGATAAGCTTTGCAGGAACTCCGACCAATTATCTAATACCCACAGTAAACGGTTATATACCGTTAGTTATAGAACCTTATATTGACTTAACAGACACCATAGGAAGCCTTGCATACCCCGGGTTGAAATGCTCAGGCGGGGACTGGACAAAAGCTTATTTAAAGGATGTCTATCTTAAAGGTTCCGAACTCCCCGGCTCAAAATTTATTGAAGCAGATATGAGAGAAATCAAACTGCACAAAAGCAACCTGAGCAAGTCAGATTTTTCTTATGCGGACTGCGGAAGAGCAAGATTTGACAATTCTAACTTTAAGGATGTTGTTTTTTACAGAACCAAGCTTGAGGGCGCAACTTTTCAGAACTCCGATTTGTCAGGCGCTGATCTAACAGGCGCCTATATGAAAGGAGCAAACTTTATCGGAGCTGATTTGAGGAACATCAAATACTCTGCTAATTCTAATTTCAGCAGAGCATTTTATGATAATACGACCAAGTTCCCGTCAGGATTTAATCCTGAAAAGAACTTTATGATTAATTTCAGGAAAGGCGTTGATTTATCACACGGTACTAACCATAAAATTCTTGATTACACTCACCTGCAAGGCAAGGACTGGACAGAGAGATCTGATTACCAAAATATCAATTTCAGAGAATCTTTAATAAGAGATGTTTTCTTTAAATATATTGACTTTGAAGGCGCTGATTTCAGTGACGTTGAAGGAAAAGGAGCTACTTTTTTTGACTGCCTGATGTATGACGCAGTCTTTAATTCAGGGTCAGACTTTGAAGGGGCGAATTTTCAGAATTCAAACTTTGAAGGGGCAAAATTCAACGGAGCAAATCTGAAAAAGACAAACCTTATTGGCGCGCAGTTAATAGATTCGGACATTACAAAAGCCCCAATCGGAACTTTAACCGGCGCAATATATGATCAGTCCACATCTCTGCCGGTTAATTTTAATCCTACCGAACATTTTATGAAATGTTTGGATATCGGAATTGATTTATCCGGTTATGATTTGACAAGGATGAAGCTCAGAAACAACAATATAAACAGCGCTAAAGCCAACCTTCAGGACGCAAAATTTGTACGCTGTGATTTAAAAGAAACTGATTTCAGCGAAATTAACCTGAAAAATGCGGACTTTTCATACGCGTATATGGCAGAGGCAGATTTCTCAGGAGCGAATATGGAAAATGCGAAACTCTTTGCCGCAAACATGCCGAATATTAATTTAAAGGGCGCAAATCTCAGAAATGCCGACCTTCGCTGGGCTAAGATGCCGGGAGCAATTCTTGACGGAGCTGACCTGACAGGAGCCACATATATCGAAGGACCAAATACGATATTCCCGACAGGCTTTAATCCAAAAGAGCACGGAATGATAGCCGTACCGATAAAAATGGCGTCTTAATGCCGTAAAGAGGAAAGAGTAATGAAAATATCAATAAATCCCTGCGGTGCGGTTGAAGAAGTCAACCGCAGAGGAAACGCAGTAAGTTTTAAGGCGGGAAAAACGATATTAATCTCAGACCATGACGGGACGTATATGCCCCTTCCGTATAAGCATGACTCTATATGCAGGAGCAAACCGCCGATTGACAAAATAGCGTTTCAGGAATATTTTGACAGGTTCAAAGCCTTTATAACAGCCATAAAAGGAACCGGAAGCGAGTCCAAGTTCTGGTTTTCGCTGACAACGGGAAGAAATGTCCATGAATTTAACTACTATCTCAGAAAGATAAGAGAACAGGGTTTAACCATACCTCTGCCCGACAGTGTAATAACTTGCAACGGACAAGATGAGTTCTATTTGAGGAAAGATACGCCCGATTATTTTAAAAGCAGTTTCAGAAGAGCTTTTCTTGAAAATGATGTCAATTTGGAAAAAAGAGAATGGATAAAAAAGCTCACCGGCGGCTGGGACGGGGATGTTATCAGAAAATACATAAAAGATATCCTGTCAAATCCCGGGATAGTTATACCCCTTGATGCTACAGATAAAATGTTTTTTTTCGCACAAAATGGAACCAAAATAGAACCGGATACAATAGCTCACGAATTGATCAATTCCAACAAGACGGAAGAAGAGATGAGGCATCATATTGAAGAGATTGCCAAACCTCTTATAGAAAGCAAGACAGGCAAAGAGAGAGATGATTTTCTCTGGGCTATCGGTGAATACGCGCATGAATTATTTGAAATAAGGAACGGCAAATACAGATTCCATGTGCTGGAGGCACAGACTAATCAGACTATGGGTTCATACGGGGACGATATGTCACTGCAGTCGAAGTTAAAGAAGATGAACCCACCGCCGAAGTATTATGCTTCAATAAGACAGGACGGAAACCTCGGGTTTCATATTGCTCTGAATGATTACTTTTCAACAGGCCGGTATTTTCTAAAAGAGCGTGACAATGATCTCAGTTTGTACCGAATAATTCAAAGCTATCTGAGAAGCCAAAATATCCGAGCGTGGGCCAGCCAGGCAGATGAAGACGGTGAGGCAAGGACAATCAAGGGAGAAAAGGGACAATCTATCAGGGTTGTGCCCTTCGGCGACAATGCCTGTGAATTGCAAAAAGTGCACGACGTAGTAAGAAAAGCCAGAGAGATTACCGATAAGGGGCTCAATGACCTGATCATTGCCGCAGGGGACAGAAAGAACGATGCCGAAATGTTTAACCTGTTTAATTATATAGATAACGGTTATAAAACTTTAACAGCAGATATAGGTCAAGCATTGCTGAACCCTGACTATGTGGAACAGTTGAAAAAAGTCCCGGTAATAGCAATATATGTGGATACGGCAAAAATAACAGGCAAAAAACCTCCGATAAGTCCGGCGCATTATGAGAGATTTTTTAATTTTGACGGGAATATTAGGTTTATTCATGTTGACCCGAAAGATCCCAAAAAACCGCAAAACCTCCTTGAAGCCGTACACGTTGCCGTAAAAGAATATGCAAGAAGAAATCCCAAGTTCAGAGAAAACCTAACCCAAGAAATGAGAGATATCATTGATAAAATGGATTATGTCTATCCTACGGTTGTAACTGATTTGGTCCCTGTAACGGGTTCGGGAGTACCTGATATCGTTCGGGATAAAGTCGGTAAGCCTGAAGTAATAACAGATAAATCAAAACTTATTGATGACGGCAAGGTCGGTAAGCCTGAAGTAATAACAGATAAATCAAAACTTCCGGACATTGAAGATAAAATCAGGGACACTCTGGGGGGTGTCAAAAAAAAAGAACCGGAAGTTGGCAAAGAGCTTATTGAAACAAGCAAAAAAGCTGGCAACAAGAAGATTATAATTCCCGCCTTATTGCTGTTCGGCGCAATATCCGCTCTTGCCTATAAAATGAGCAAAAAGAATAATGATGAAAAGACATCTCCCGTTACTGTTACAAATCCCCTAACAAATCCCCTAACAAATCCGCAAATTATCACCTACACTTATCCACCGAATATTAATGATTATGTTTTTAAATCAGTTAAAGAAAGGCGGCAGGCATGAAGGTAAGATTGGAATATAGTGTAACAGGGTTCGTAAGAATATGAAAATATCAATAAATCCCTGCGGTGCGGTTGAAGAAGTCAACCGCAGAGGAAACGCAGTAAGTTTTAAGGCGGGAAAAACGATATTAATCTCAGACCATGACGGGACGTATATGCCCCTTCCGTATAAGCATGACTCTATATGCAGGAGCAAACCGCCGATTGACAAAATAGCGTTTCAGGAATATTTTGACAGGTTCAAAGCCTTTATAACAGCCATAAAAGGAACCGGAAGCGAGTCCAAGTTCTGGTTTTCGCTGACAACGGGAAGAAATGTCCATGAATTTAACTACTATCTCAGAAAGATAAGAGAACAGGGTTTAACCATACCTCTGCCCGACAGTGTAATAACTTGCAACGGACAAGATGAGTTCTATTTGAGGAAAGATACGCCCGATTATTTTAAAAGCAGTTTCAGAAGAGCTTTTCTTGAAAATGATGTCAATTTGGAAAAAAGAGAATGGATAAAAAAGCTCACCGGCGGCTGGGACGGGGATGTTATCAGAAAATACATAAAAGATATCCTGTCAAATCCCGGGATAGTTATACCCCTTGATGCTACAGATAAAATGTTTTTTTTCGCACAAAATGGAACCAAAATAGAACCGGATACAATAGCTCACGAATTGATCAATTCCAACAAGACGGAAGAAGAGATGAGGCATCATATTGAAGAGATTGCCAAACCTCTTATAGAAAGCAAGACAGGCAAAGAGAGAGATGATTTTCTCTGGGCTATCGGTGAATACGCGCATGAATTATTTGAAATAAGGAACGGCAAATACAGATTCCATGTGCTGGAGGCACAGACTAATCAGACTATGGGTTCATACGGGGACGATATGTCACTGCAGTCGAAGTTAAAGAAGATGAACCCACCGCCGAAGTATTATGCTTCAATAAGACAGGACGGAAACCTCGGGTTTCATATTGCTCTGAATGATTACTTTTCAACAGGCCGGTATTTTCTAAAAGAGCGTGACAATGATCTCAGTTTGTACCGAATAATTCAAAGCTATCTGAGAAGCCAAAATATCCGAGCGTGGGCCAGCCAGGCAGATGAAGACGGTGAGGCAAGGACAATCAAGGGAGAAAAGGGACAATCTATCAGGGTTGTGCCCTTCGGCGACAATGCCTGTGAATTGCAAAAAGTGCACGACGTAGTAAGAAAAGCCAGAGAGATTACCGATAAGGGGCTCAATGACCTGATCATTGCCGCAGGGGACAGAAAGAACGATGCCGAAATGTTTAACCTGTTTAATTATATAGATAACGGTTATAAAACTTTAACAGCAGATATAGGTCAAGCATTGCTGAACCCTGACTATGTGGAACAGTTGAAAAAAGTCCCGGTAATAGCAATATATGTGGATACGGCAAAAATAACAGGCAAAAAACCTCCGATAAGTCCGGCGCATTATGAGAGATTTTTTAATTTTGACGGGAATATTAGGTTTATTCATGTTGACCCGAAAGATCCCAAAAAACCGCAAAACCTCCTTGAAGCCGTACACGTTGCCGTAAAAGAATATGCAAGAAGAAATCCCAAGTTCAGAGAAAACCTAACCCAAGAAATGAGAGATATCATTGATAAAATGGATTATGTCTATCCTACGGTTGTAACTGATTTGGTCCCTGTAACGGGTTCGGGAGTACCTGATATCGTTCGGGATAAAGTCGGTAAGCCTGAAGTAATAACAGATAAATCAAAACTTATTGATGACGGCAAGGTCGGTAAGCCTGAAGTAATAACAGATAAATCAAAACTTCCGGACATTGAAGATAAAATCAGGGACACTCTGGGGGGTGTCAAAAAAAAAGAACCGGAAGTTGGCAAAGAGCTTATTGAAACAAGCAAAAAAGCTGGCAACAAGAAGATTATAATTCCCGCCTTATTGCTGTTCGGCGCAATATCCGCTCTTGCCTATAAAATGAGCAAAAAGAATAATGATGAAAAGACATCTCCCGTTACTGTTACAAATCCCCTAACAAATCCCCTAACAAATCCGCAAATTATCACCTACACTTATCCACCGAATATTAATGATTATGTTTTTAAATCAGTTAAAGAAAGGCGGCAGGCATGAAGGTAAGATTGGATTCATCAGCTTCTACAAAAGGTAGATCTGTTTATGAAAACGGAGTAAATCCTGTTAACAGGCATGTTAAACCAGATTCTAATTTATTACCCAAACCCGGTTCAAGAAAATTACCTCAAATCTACTATCTCCCTTTTACCAGCAGGGTAAGGGAAGTCTTAAGAGGAAAACTGCCGACGGGAATGAATGACCAAATCGATAAATTTGAAGAAACGCACAGTTCTGATATTGTACAGGGTATCGGGGCAGGATTATTCGCTCAGGCATATTTATTTAAGAATTATCCCTGCGTAATAAAAGAATCATTTAGAGACGAAGTTTCAATCAGAGAAAATGCAAATTTTACAAATGAAGCTAAATCTCTTGAGCGAGCCTGTGATATCCCGAACAGCCAGAAACTCGTTGCTCAGGTCAAGACTGAAAAAGGTAATTATTATTTAATTTCTACTTTTGTTGAAGGCAAAAAGCCGGACCCGAAAGAAAATCCTTTTTCAGGACGCCAATTAAAGTCATTATTCCAAACTTTTTTGCATTTGGATAAAAGCGGCATCTATCATAATGACCTGAATATCGGAAATTGCTTAATAAATAAAGACGGGAAAATAGCCCTGATAGATTATCAGTTCTCGGATTTGATTAATTATTCTGACGCAAGCTACAATGATAAAGAATTTCAATTCCCTCCGTTTATTTTTCCCGCTAATGTACAAATGTTCGAGATGGCAAATTTGCCCTTTTATATCAGCAAATTTAATAACGGTATAAGCACAAAAGAAATCAGATCGTTTTTTAAAGAATATTTAAATGAAAAATCAACATATCACAGAAGCAGAACCGACTTTTTAGGCAAACAAAGCAAAAACAGTAAAAATATTACCGGCGATGCCATAAAATATGAAAGATTAATGAGTAAATTTTTACAAAATCCTTCAGAAGAAATGATAAATCTGCAGGCTCTAAAACTTCAAATGTTTTATGCTTTTAGGAATACTTTCAGCGTTGTGGATTTGAACAATAAAGAAAAATCAAATCCTGTTTCAGGCGTTCCTTTGTATTTTTATACCGCCGCATGCGCCAAAAAATTTGTTGATTATGCCGAAAAAATGAAGACATCTTCTTACGGGAGCAATAACAGAGAAATGAAGGAATTGTTGGATTATGAGATTAAACTCGGAAATTATTGGCGTAAAAATATGATTGACGGAGGAACCGGCACCTTTAACTGGATATACAGAACCGCCACAGGTTATCCGTTGAGCGCTGATGATGATGCAACCGCAAGATTGTTAAAGCGCTTGCCTGAAGGCATAGGCTGTATTGATGATGTAGCAGAACGAATTAACGGAAAAACAACAAACAACAGCTCAAGAAGGTTATATCACCTGGTGGATCAAACGATACAGTCTGAATATTCTACCATTGCCAATAAAATAAACGCATTAGAGGGTATTGCAGTTCCAGAAGACAAGAGATATGAAAAAGAACTGGAAGATATAAAGGATCTTAATGACTCGTTTATAAAAGCGTTCTCGGCATCATATAACTCGCTAAATGACGGGCAAATACTTGTTTCTCCGACAATGCATCTGTTGACAATATTCTATGCGAGACTTCTGAGCAATAAAGCAGATAAATTATATAAAGAAGCAACTAATCCCGCTGTTTATACCTATGCAAATAAATTAAAAGATGTTGCAAAATATGTCGAGCTAAATTTCCCGAAAACAACAGATAAAGTATTTGCCCGAATGAAGGATACGGTGTCTGGAAATAACTACTCTCTGGAATATCAGCTGGATACCTTTAAAATATGTGATTTTGATAAAATGCCCGGAAAAGGATTCCAAATTGGTGATAATTTAAGATTTTCGCATGATTAATAAAGCATTTTGTTTAAGAAAATTTTGTTTTCCATTTGAGAATATTGAGTAAAATCATTGGAATTTCTTATAAGAAATTTTAGACACAATCGTCAAAATTGCTATAATAAATATTAATGGAAGAAAAATTAACACAACAAAATACTCAAAAATCCCTTGATTTCATCAAGCAGAAATCTTTGGAAATCCTTGAAAACACAGACCTCTATCAGTATAAAGGCAGTGTTTCAAAGCTGTTGGGGTTAACCGTGGAAGCAAAACTTCCGGGACTGAAAATCGGGGATTTATGTCATATCGAAACAAAAGACGGACAGCTGAAACCGGCCGAAGTTGTTGCATTCAAAGGCGACATAGCTCAAATGCTTTTGCTTTATGACGGGCACGGAATTTTTCAGGGAAGCAGAGTTACGTCAACCGGTGAGCCAATACGGCTCCCCGTGGGAGATTTCCTTTTGGGAAGGCTTATAAATCCCCTTGGCGAACCTCTCGACCATCAGCCTATGGACGTTTCGCAGGCAAATTTCGTTTCGGTTGAAGGTGCTCCGCCTGACGCATTCAATCGTCCGCTTATCAAAAACATGTTTTCTACCGGTGTCAGGGTTGTGGATTCCCTTTTAACACTGGGAGCAGGTCAGCGTATGGGCTTATTTGCCGGAAGCGGCGTCGGGAAAAGCACACTGCTTGGCATGCTTGCCAGAAACAGTGAAGCTGACGTGAATGTCCTTGCTCTCATCGGCGAACGGGGAAGAGAAGTAAAAGAATTTATTGAGCTGAGCCTGGGACCTGCCGGCATGGCAAAATCGGTTGTTGTATGCTCAACCGGTGACCAGCCGCCTCTTATAAGAATGAAAGCCCTTCAGTCTGCAACTGCTATCTGTGAGTATTTCAGAGATCAGGGCAAAAAAGTTTTTCTGATGACAGATACGGTTACAAGATGCGCCATGGCAGGCAGAGAAGTCGGATTGTCAATCGGCGAACCGCCAACGATGAAAGGCTATCCTCCGTCAATTTTCTCATGGCTGCAAAGAGTGCTCGAAAGAACCGGTACAAGCCCAAAAGGCTCAATTACTGCACTTTATACCGTTCTTATGGAAGCAGAAGACATAAATGACCCAGTTGTCGACACTGTAAGAGGTATTGTGGACGGGCATATTTTCCTTTCAAGAAAGGTTGCCGAAATGAACCATTACCCTGCAATTGATGTTCTTGGAAGCATAAGCAGGCTTTTCCCCGAAATCACGGATAAGGAGCATCAGCTTGCCGCCGCTAAGATGCGTACGCTGCTGGCCATTTACAGGGAAAATAAAGACCTTATTGACGTCGGCATGTATCAAAAGGGTTCTAACCCCAAACTCGACCTTGCGGTCAGTATGATGGACGAAATTAATAAATTCCTTCGCCAGTCAGTCAAAGACACTGTCAATATGAGCCATACCATCGAAACTCTAAAAAATATGATGAGAAATGTGGATATTTATTAGCGAAACTTTTTATTTTAGTTTTCTCTCATAAAAGGAGGAAGAACAACCCTTCCATGTGACATTGAACTGCCGTTTCCTTCTTCAAAGTAAATATCTCTTTGCTTAAGTGCTTGTTGAAGAACCCCATCGTTTGTATCATCAACTTCAAGTCTGCAGTGAGCGCCGTTGCAAATGGGAGTTACTGTCATGTCAAAACACGCTGTGTCTCTTATATCGCAGATACTCTGCGGAATGCCCTGCTCGTTTTTTTGTTCATTATTACCATGAGCCGTAATAAAAGATGATTGGAAGTTAACTTTTCTTTGTGTAAAATTTGCAAAATTAACAGGTGATATTTTCATGTCCTAACCCTTTACATTCTATCTGTATATATAAAACCTGAACAAACAAAAAGTTGCTATAATTTTTCAGGAAAATTACAATTATTTTTCTGTGAATACTTGGGCAAACTAATTTTCAAAGTTTATGTGTGCCAGGAACTTGTGACTATATTCATCAGTTATGCTTGGCTTTTGCATGGTGGGTTGAAACCTGCTTACTTAAATAAATTTTTCTATAATAATTTAGTAGAATAAAAAGAAGTTA
>CAZEDP010000039.1:337-11453 GCA_964511035.1 uncultured Gammaproteobacteria bacterium | reverse complement strand
GGCTGAGTGAGACCTGTTAAAGCAGTATGCCGCAAATTCAGCCATAGTATTGAAAAGTTCGCCTGCCAACTCAGCTGAAACGCCGTTTTTGGTTGTACCGGAAATAAAAATAGCTTTTTGCTTTTCCATTTCTTCGTGCTTTTTCTTACCCATCGCGCGTCTTAAAATATCCGCCTGTCCGAGCGTATATCCTGCAAGAACCTGTGCTATCTGCATTATTTGTTCCTGATAGACAATAGTTCCGTAAGTATCCTCAAGAATGGGTTTTAAAGACGGGTGCTTATATTCAACCTTTGCTTTGCCGTGTTTTCTCTGGACGAAATCCCCGACCATCCCGGAATTCAAAGGTCCCGGTCTGAACAATGCTACTAATGCGCCCAAGTCTTCAAAAGTAGTTGGCTTCAGGTCTTTAACAAGAGTTTTCATACCGGAGGATTCAAGCTGAAAAACCCCGTCAGTATCACCGCTTGAAAGCATTTTATAGACTTTTTTGTCATCGAGGGGTATTTTATCAATGTTTATGTCTTTGTTTTTTCGCTCTTTAATTAATTTCAAGGTGTTGTCAATAATTGTAAGGTTTCTCAAACCTAAAAAGTCCATTTTCAAAAGCCCGAGCATTTCGAGATCGCCCATTGCGTAGCCCGTGATAATGGCGCCTTCTTTTGACTTCTGAACCGGAACTATGTCAGAAAGCGGATCTCTGGAAATAATTATTCCCGCAGCGTGTGTGCCTATGTTGAATTTAATTCCCTCGATAGCTCTTGCATAATCCACAAGTTCTTTAACGTGAGGCTCTTTGTCATAAGCCTTTCTCAATTCCATCCCGTCAGCAAGAGCGTCATCAATTTTGACTTTAACCAGTTCGGGAATCATTTTGGCAAGGCGGTCAGCTTCCGAATAGGGAATTTCAAGGACTCTACCGACTCCTTTTAATGCGGCTCGCGCGGCAAGGGTTCCGAAAGTGATTATCTGGCAGACTTTGTCGTTGCCGTACTTTTCACCGACATATTCAATAACTTTGTCTCTTTTATCAATGCAAAAGTCTATATCTACGTCAGGCATGCTGATTCTTTCGGGGTTTAAAAACCTTTCAAACAGCAAATCGTGCTCAATGGGGTTAATATTTGTTATTCCCAGTGAATACGCAACCAGACTGCCGGCGGCAGAGCCCCTTCCCGGTCCTACCGGAATTCCGTTTTCCCTTGCGTATTTGATAAAGTCCCAGACGATGAGGAAATATGCCGAGAACCCCATTTCTTCTATGGTTTTTAGTTCATATCTGAATCTTTCGATTATCTCCTGTGAAGCATCGGGAAAACGTTCCTCAAGCCCGGCTTTAGCAACTTTGTGCAGGAAAGAGCCTACGGTATGACTCGAAGGTACGGGATAGTCCGGAATTATGGACTTGCCCATTTCAATAATCAGATTGCATTTTTCGGCAATTTTGACTGTATTTTCTACCGCTCTTTCAAAAATCTCTTCATCCAGACTTTTATGGGCATCTTTGAGCTGTTCATAATTTTTTATATAAAATTCGCTGTTGGGAAATCTCATTCGGGAAGGGTCATTTTTGCTTTTGCCTGTTTGAAGGCAAAGTAAAATATCATGCGTCAAGGCATCTTCTTTTTTTGTATAGTGGCTGTCATTGGTTATTACAAGCTCTATTTCAAGCTCTTTAGCTATTTTTACAAGTTCCGGATTTACTCTTTTTTGCTCGTCAAGCCCGTGGTCCTGCAGTTCAATGTAATAATCCCCTCCGAAGAGTTCTTTATAATATTTGGCTTTTTCAAGAGCTTCTTTGGAGTTGTCTTTTAAAATACAGCTTGACAGCTCTCCGCTTAAACAGGCAGAAAGGCATATTAAGCCTTTTGAATGTTTTTCAAGAATTTCAGAGTTTATGCGGGGTTTATAGTAAAATCCTTCCACATGCGCAATGCTGACAAGTTTTACCAGGTTTTTGTAGCCTTCCTTGTCTTTTGCGATTAAAACTATATGATGATTCGGAATTTTCCTGTCTTTTTTTTCTTTTATATCGCTGTCGGTAACGTAGAGTTCACAGCCTATCAGCGGTTTTATGCCTTCTTCTTTGGCTTTTTTGTAGAATTCAACCGCCCCGTACATCACCCCATGGTCAGTAATGGCACACGCCGGCATATTGTTTTCTTTTGCATGTGCAATCAGCTCGCTTATCCTTGTAGCACCGTCAAGGATACTGTATTCGGAATGCAGATGAAGGGGAACATAAGGTTTCATTTATCTTTTTTGCCGTTTTTGAGTTATTTTAATTATTTCTCAAAAAAAGCCGAAGATAAACGTTTAAGTTTTGTTAACCTAAAAACAGCTTGTTATAAAGGCTTTTACGAATTTTTATAAAATCGCAGAGTTCACTAAGAGCAATAAATTCTTTTTAAAGGTTTTAGAATATTCAGAGGACTACATATATGAAAATACGTAATTCAAAAAACCATAACATCCAGCCTCATTTCAAAGGCATATATGAATTTGTCACGGAGCCTAAGCTTGTTAAAGCTCTGCAAAAAAGCGTAGATACAGACCGTTTATTAAGAAATGAGCTTTCTTTCCTCATGTATGAAAAAGATATGGCAAAAGGGGAGTTGAAAGTCGGAGATACTTTAATAAGCATTATATTTAATTATTTGGGCAAAACATTCGGGATTACTGGCGGAGAAGCACTGACTATGCAAAAAAAGATATTTAGCAAATCAGGCAATCCTCCCGTAGGTGACAAAATCATGGGTAATTCAATAAAAGGGAAACATTTTAAACACTCTGTTTTTGATATAAAAAGAGCACTGGGAGAATCGTTTAAAGAGCTTCTTTCTGAAAAGAAATTAGATATGGAAGATATTGAAAAAATAGAGCCAATCATTAACTAATATTAAGCCCCTTGCATTTTTTTTAAAATTTCTTAAACAAAAATAAATAATCCCCAATACATTATGCGGTGTACTTCTTACACTTTTTAAATGAGATTTTAGCTCAAATTTCCCTAAAAATAATCCGAGATACACATGACAAAACACAAATAATAATTTATATTATTAATATATCGAATCGAGAACTATTATTCATGAAAATAAACAGCCAAAATTTAAATAACCTAGTCGTCCTAGTAGTGATTATTACGAACTGCGGAGGTTTGTAGGTTATTTTATTCGGCTAAAGTAAAAAATCTCAAAACCCGCAGTTAAAACAAAAAAACTGCGGGTTTTAACTTATAAGCAATCCAAAAATAGGGAGCAAACACAATTGAGAAGCGATAACATAAAATCAGGAACAGACAGAGCACCGCACAGAGCACTTTTACATGCTTTGGGGGTTCCCAAAGGTCAGCTTAAAAAGCCTTTTATTGCCATTGCAAGCAGTTTTACGGACTTGGTTCCGGGACATGCAGGGATGAGAGACCTTGAGAGAGCAATAGAAAAAGGCATTCATTCGGGAGGCGGACAGGCTTTTATATTCGGAGTTCCTGCCATTTGCGACGGCATCGCAATGGGACACGAAGGTATGAAATATTCGCTTCCTTCGAGAGATTTAATAGCCGATTGTGTGGAATCCGTTGCAATGGCTAACGCTGTTGACGGCATTGTCCTTTTGACAAACTGCGACAAAATCACTCCCGGAATGCTTATGGCGGCGGCTCGTTTGGATATTCCGGCAATTGTCGTAACGGCAGGTCCAATGGCTGACGGTTACTGTAAAGGAAAAACTCTCACTCTGATAAGCGGAGCATTTGAAGCCGTAGGACAGTATAAAGCAGGCTTAATAAGTTCGGAAGAACTTGAGATGTATGAACAGAACGCATGTCCCGGTAACGGCTCATGTCAGGGACTTTATACCGCAAATACAATGGCATGCCTGAGCGAAGTAATGGGGATGAGTCTTCCTTATTGCGCTGCATCTTCGGCTGTTTCGGGACTTAAAAAACGCATCGCTTTTGAAAGCGGATACAGGATAGTTGATCTCGTAAGAGAAAATGTAACTGCTCTTTCACTAATAAATAAAGAATCACTCAGAAACGCCATTATAGCTGATTTGGCTCTCGGCGGTTCATCGAATTCAGTCCTGCACCTACTTGCAGTTGCAACTGAAGCCGGAGTCGATATAGGATTGAAAGATTTTGAAGAATTAAGCCTCGAAATTCCCCAGATAATCAAATTAGACCCTTCAAGCACCCTTACAATGGCTGACTTGGAAAAAGCAGGCGGAATACCTGCGGTATTGAAAAATTTATACGGCAAAACCCCGAAGCTCACAAATACAAAAGGAGTATCCGGTTTATCCTTAAGTGAAATCGCATCGCAAGCCGAGGTTGATACTCAGGTAATCAGAACGTTAGATAATCCTTTAACAAAAAATCCAGGGATAGGTATTTTATACGGCAATCTTGCACCTGAAGGCGCTGTAATTAAGATTTCCGGCGTTGAGCAGGAATGTTTCGAGTTTGAAGGAACGGCAAAAGTTTTTAACAGCGAAGAAGAAGCAATGAAAGCAATTAATGACGACAAAATCAAAGCAGGCGATGTTGTTGTTATCCGCTATGAAGGTCCCAAAGGCGGTCCCGGAATGAGAGAAATGCTTTCACCGACATCATCCATTGTCGGAAAAGGTTTGGGCAAAAAAGTTGCCCTTATCACCGACGGAAGATTTTCCGGCGGAACAAGAGGGCTTTGCGTAGGGCATATTACCCCTGAAGCTCAGGCAGGAGGTCTTATAGGTCTTCTTAAAGATGGGGATAAGATTAAAATCGACATTAACAAAAGGAGAATAGAAGCTGTGTTAAGCGAAGAAGAGATTAATGAGAGAAAACAAAAACTTCAAAAACCGGCAGTAAAAGTTACAAAAGGTTATTTGGCACGATATGCGGCAACTGTCGGTTCCGCAAGTGAAGGTGCAGTTACGAGTATTATTTGCGGAAAGGAGTCCTAAGATGCAGGAAAACAGTCAAACAGCGGTAAAAACATTAAAAGGTTGCGAGATTTTCATAAAAAGCCTCGAAGCGGAAGGCGTTGAATATATTTTCGGAATTCCGGGCGGTGTTATTTTGCCCATTTATGATGCATTTCATTCTGACAACAACCCCAAAATCACTCATATTTTAACAAAGCATGAGCAGGCTGCGGTACACGCCGCGGAAGGCTACGCGAAGTCTTCCGGCAAAGTCGGTGTTGCAATTGTTACATCAGGTCCGGGAGCTACTAACACCGTTACGGGAATTACCGATGCTTATTATGATTCGGTTCCCATTGTTGTTTTTACGGGAAACGTTGCAACATCGGTTCTCGGCAATGATGCTTTTCAGGAATCCGATATTGTCGGTATGACAAGGGCATGCACGAAACACAATTATATAGTCAGAGATGTTAAGGATTTTCCGCGCATAATCAAGGAAGCTTTTTATATCGCACAATCCGGCAGACCGGGACCTGTTCTTGTTGATATGCCGAAAGATGTTCTTGTTAATTCCTGCGAATATAATTATGCAGAAAACCTCAATTTGCCCGGATATAATCCAAACCCTGATATAGACAAAGAATCCGTTAGCAGGATTTTTGATTATCTTGAAAAAGCCGAAAAACCCGTAATCCTTTGCGGCGGCGGAGTTGTCTTGTCCGATGCGAATGCTGAATTGGTCAGCTTTAGCGAAAAATTTGATATTCCTGTTACTTCAACCCTTATGGGACTTGGCGGTTATCCCGGACATCATAAAAATTTCTTAGGTTTTTCGGGTATGCACGGCAGATACGGCGCAAACCTTGCAGTTGCCAACTGTGATTTGCTTATAATTTTGGGTTCAAAGTTAAGTGACAGGCAAACAGGAACGGTTTCCGGCTACTGCCCAAATGCAAAAGTAATTCATATAGATATAGATCCCACTTCGCTTAATAAAAACATGAAAGCTGATTTGCCGATTAATGCTAATGTTAAGGAAGTTCTTGAGTTTTTGAACGAAAAAAGCAAATCAATGTCGCTTTCCGACAGACAAAAAGAAACAAGGTCGCAGTGGTGGGCTGAAATTAATTCATTTGTCGAAAAAGGAAAAGAATTTGATGCCTGTCAAATTTCGGAAAAATTAAGACCTTGCGAAGTTATTAAAAAGGTATATGAACTTTCAAACGAAGACGCGATTTTTGTTACCGAAGTCGGTCAGCATCAAATGTGGTCAGCTCAGTTCTATGACAAAAACAATCCCAGAAGTTTTATAACATCCGGCGGGCTCGGAACGATGGGCTTCGGCTATCCGGCTGCGCTCGGTGCTCAGCTTGCAAACCAGGGCAGACAGGTTATAACAATTGCCGGTGACGGAAGTTTCCAGATGAATCTTCAGGAAATAGCCACGGCGTTTGTTTATAACCTTCCCGTAAAAGTAGTAATTATAAACAATGGTTTTCTCGGAATGGTACGGCAGTGGCAGGGACTTATGTTCGATAAAAGGTACTCTCAAACAAGGCTTTTCTCACCCGATTATGAGCTTTTGTCAAAAGCGTACAACATTGCGGGCTTTAGAGTCGAAAACAGAGACGAGCTTGAAACCAAACTTAAAGAGGCTTTTGCATACGACGGTCCTGCAATTGTCGATTGTATAGTGGAACCCGAATATGACGTATATCCCTGGGTTCCCGTAGGTAAATCTAATAAAGATATGTTAATGGAGGCAAAATAAAATGAAAGAAAACATGACAAAAAAACAAAACAACACGCTTTATTTACTCATCGAAAACAAGTTTGGCGCGCTTGAAAGGATTTTGAACACGTTCACTCTTCGCGGTTTTAAAGTTGAGAATATGGTTTATTCTCAAAATAAAAATGCGCATTATTCAGACATCAAAATCTGCATCAACTGTCTTGACAGCGAACTTGAAAGACTCATCAAGATTCTTCACAACCAAATTCATGTAATCGAGATTCGTTTAATTCTTGATGAAAAATTGAAGAGCTTTAGCTTTGCGGAAAGAAAAGCAGGGTAAAAAGAACTTTGGTAACTGCTTTTGGACTATTTTGTATAGTCGCATTTAAATGTGTTTTTTTAAACTTTCGTAATAAAAGGGTAAATATTGTTGCCAAAAAATTTCTCTTTGCTTACAATCTCTATTAAGATTTGAACATTTTTAGAAAGATTTAGAGGGAGAAATTAGAATGAAGGTATTACCAATAGCCTGTGGTCCTCTTACCAACAGAAATTCTGCTCCAAGTTTTGGAAAACCCTTTGCAACTGATGTTTGTATAACCAATTTGGCTGCAATTGTTCCTGGAAAATTAGTTCCTATTTTAGAAAAAGCTGATTTAACGGATCGTTTGGTTGTGAATTCTCTTATAGCTGCTTGTCACACACAAGTTCCAGCTCAAAAAGCAAATGAAATCAGACGTCTGTTATCACTGGTAGTATCAGGTAATCCTGAACTTATAGGGCAATACACCAGTGCTTTAAAAGAGCCTGAAATTGCTAAGTTTCTGATAATATCTTAGTATTTAAAAAGTTTTCAAAAACACGTTAACCAAAGTTTTTGGCGAGCGTGTTTTTTTGGGTTAAAATGAAATATAATTAACACAATGAAGTTTAAACAACGGAGGAAGAATCATGTCGCAAACAGTAAATGTAAAAAAACTTTATTATGATAAAGATATAGACGAAAAGAGCATTCTAAATAAAAAAATTGCCGTACTCGGCTTTGGCAGTCAGGGGCATGCCCATGCTCAGAACCTTCACGAATCAGGCGCCAATGTCAGAGTAGCTCTTAAACAGGGCTCGAAATCAATTGAAAGAGTCAAAGATGCAGGCATTGAGTGTGTAGGTTTTGCTGAAGCGGTCAAATGGGCTGATGTTGTAATGGTCCTTCTGCCGGACACTATCCACAGAGAAATTTATGAAGAATATATTGCCCCGAATTTAACTCCCGGAATGTATTTAGGCTTTGGTCACGGTTTCAGCATTCATTACGGCGAAATCAAACCTCCTTCAGATGTTAATGTTTTTCTTGTTGCCCCAAAAGGCCCCGGTCATCTTGTAAGAGCCGAATATAAAAAAGGCAGAGGAGTTCCGGTTTTGGTAGGCGTAGGACAAGACCCCTCCGGAGATACTCTTGATATAGCTCTCGGTTATGCCAAGCTCATAGGAGCGGGGAGAGCCGGTACTTTACTAACATCGTTTAAAGACGAAACGGAAACAGACCTTTTCGGAGAACAGGTTGTTCTCTGCGGAGGGCTGACAGCTTTAATCAAGGCAGGATATGAAACGCTTATCGAAGCAGGCTACGCACCGGAAAACGCTTATTTTGAGTGTCTGCATGAGCTTAAGCTCATTGTTGATTTGATTTATCAGGGCGGAATTGCCGATATGCGCTATTCAATCAGTGACACCGCAAAATACGGCGATGTTACCAGAGGTCCGAGAATTATAGGACCGGAAGCCAAAATCGCAATGAAAAAAATACTTGAAGAAATCCAGTCAGGCGAGTTTGCCAGAGAATGGATTGAGGAAAACAGAATCAAGCAGCAAAATCTCAAACGTATGCTCGAAGCTGACAAAAGCCATCCGATAGAAACCGTCGGCAAAGCGCTTCGTTCAATGATGAGTTGGATTTCGGATGACAAACTTATCAGTGACAAAGAACGCTAATTTTAAGGTCAATCAGAATGTCAAAAAGCAGCAGCGATAACTGGCTTTTAAAGAAAATAAAAATAATATACAAAAGCTCGGGTAACCTGATAAAAATGAAAAATCACCCTTCAGAATCAAACGCCTGGCAGTTTCTGGTGAAAAAAACATTCAATCCGCAGTTCAGCCGTTTTGGAACGCTAAAGCTCGGCGATAAGGACCTGTCGTTGAGTGTTTATCGGAAGATAAACGAGCTTTACGAAACCTCACTTGATGCTAAGGCTGTACTTTTGAGATACCGCTCCGATTTATCGACTTTTGTCGGGGTTGAAAACAATTGCATTACTCCTCTTGTTGCTTCGCGCAAAATGCCGATGGTTTTTTATAAAAGAGAGGATTTAACCTCCATAAAGGCGTATAAAATCCGCGGCGCGATTTATCAGATGAGCAAAATCCTCGAATCCAGCCATTCAAAGAATTTGCGATTTGTAGCGGCTTCAACGGGCAATCACGCCTTGGGTGTTATAAAAGCATCAGAAATATTACGGGTTCCGAGAGTTACTATTTGCATCCCCGAAACCGTAACCAAATTCAAGCAAAAAAAGCTCGAAAAGCGAATAAACGAACTGGTTGAAAAGGGTATAAACGCGGAGCTGATGATTAAGGGCGACAATTTTGACCAGACAAACGCAATAGCAAAAGAGCTGGTAGAAACAGAGCCGGATACATATTATATCGATCCTTATAACAGCCATAATGCCGTAGCCGGACAGGGAACAATAGGACTTGAGCTCATTAGTCAGTTAGAAAACAGGTTTTTTGACTTTGAGACACTGGATTTTGACGGTGAAAAACTAAAAAAACTCAAAACCGTCAATATAATAGTACCTATTGGCGGAGGCGGACTGATTTGCGGCATAGCTTCGGCGTTTAAAACTGCTATTCAGACGCACCCGAGATTAAAGCACATAAAGCCTTTAATCACCGGTATCAGGCTTAAAGACATAAACTCCAAGCACGGTGACGCAATACGGGTTAAAACCCCCGGTGAACATAATGCAGAGCTTATAAATTATTTGGTTGACAGGATAGAAAGTGTTTCCGATATGGATATGCAGAGGGGAATTGACTTTATACTTGATGATATCGGAGTTCGCGTTGAGGGCGCATCCGCAGGAACGCTTAAGCCTGTTTTTGACAATATGGTTATCCCCTCTGAATCGACGGCTGTTATCTGTATTCTCAGCGGCGGAAACATTGTACTAAACCAATAATTCGAGTTTTATGTACATATAAGTAAAGCATTACTCCTATACTGAGTTTTTTATTTTGTTTAACCGTTAACACGTGAGCATTGAACACTATTTGCCTTGAAGTCTTATTTAGTTTATGATTTATCTGTAATTTATATGAACAAGCGAGGAAATATATGCCGATGAAAATTGTTGTATGTGTTAAGCAAGTACCTGACACAGCGGATATCAGGTGGACTGAAAACAACACAATGATAAGAGAAGGGGTTGAAAGCATTTTAAATCCTTTTGACGAGTATGCAATTGAAACAGCGCTAAGAATTAAAGAAGCAAACCCTGATACGACCGTTTCGGTTGTTACGATGGGACCTCCGCAGGCAAAGGACGTTTTAAAAAGAGCTTTAGCAATGGGCTGTGACGATGCCCTTTTAGTATCCGACAGAAAATTTGCAGGTTCGGATACATGGGCTACCAGCAACACTCTTGCAAAAGCAGTTAAAGAAAAATTTTCTGATTTCGATTTGATTATATGCGGTCAGTTTGCTATCGACGGTGACACGGCTCAGACGGGTCCCAGTATGGCGGCTCAGCTTGACATTCCTCAAATTACTTATGCAAAAGAAGTCAGCTACTCGGGCGGCAAAACAATAACAGCCAAACGTGAGACCGAAGACGGAATTCAGACAGCAGAAATGCAGCTTCCCGGTTTAATTTGCATGCTTAAATGCGATTACGAACCGAGAATGCCTTCTATTAAGGGTGTTATGAAAGCCAACAGGACAGAAATTCCCGAAACTAATGCCGAGGAGTTAAAACTTAACCCTGAAGAAATCGGCATCAAAGGTTCACCGACTTTTGTATCAAAAGCATTCAGACCGCCTGTAAGAGAATCAGGCGAAGTTATCAAGTCCGATGATGCAAAAGAAGCTGTGAAAATACTTTTAGAGAAACTTAAAGCAGAAAAAGTTCTGGTATAAATAAGGAGAATAATTAAGATGAGTCAAACCGATTTGACACAATATAAAGGCATATGGGTAATTGCGGAGAGAACACCCGAAAACAAACTTGCAGGCGTTTCTCTGGAATTAGTCGGAGCAGCAAAAGAGCTTTCGAAGAAATTAAATAACGAGGAAGTCGGAGTCCTGCTCCTTTCAGGAACAGAATCGCAAGATGAGCTTCTGAAAGAAATCTCGGAAGCCGGAGCTGACAAGGTTTATCTTGTACAGAATGACAATTTAAAGTGCTA
>CAZEDP010000039.1:0-327 GCA_964511035.1 uncultured Gammaproteobacteria bacterium | reverse complement strand
ACCGAGTTATACGCAAAAGCAGTTATGGATGCGATTAATCTTAAAAAACCTTCCATTCTGCTGATAGGCGCAACTACATCGGGAAGAGACTTTGCTCCGAGAGTATCGGCGATTTTGAATACAGGGTTAACGGCTGACTGTACATCACTCGATATTAACGAAAAAGGTCTTTTAGCGGCAACCCGTCCGACATTCGGCGGCAATTTAATGGCTACAATTCTTTGCCAGAATACACGCCCGCAAATGGCTACGGTTAGACCGAAAGTTCTTCCGAAACCCGAACCTGACACTGCAAATACAGCCGCAGTTGAAAAATTAAATATAACC
>CAZEDP010000038.1:0-11512 GCA_964511035.1 uncultured Gammaproteobacteria bacterium | reverse complement strand
TAAGGGAGCAATATAATCATGTTAATGCCAAAAAGAACAAAATATAGAAAACAGATGCGCGGACGCATGAAAGGACATGAAACGCGCGGTGCGGATCTGCATTATGGCGATTACGGGCTTCAGGCTGTTGAGCCGGCATGGATTAACAGCAGACAAATAGAAGCAGCCAGAAGAGCGATGACACGTTCCATCAAGAGAGGCGGACAGGTTTGGATAAGAATTTTCCCCGACAAACCCGTTACCGCAAAACCCGCTGAAACCCGTATGGGTTCAGGTAAAGGCAACCCGGAATATTGGGTAGCTGTCGTAAAACCGGGCAGAATACTTTTTGAAATGAACGGCGTTGAAAGAGCAGTCGCTTTTGAAGCTCTTGAACTTGCGGCTCAAAAACTTCCCATCAAAGTTAAAGTTATCGAAAGAAAAAATGAGGGTGGTGAGAGCTGTGAAAGTTAAAGAAATGAGAGATTTATCCGTAAAGGAATTAAATGAAGAAATAACGAATCTTAAGAAAAAGCTCTTTGAATTAAGAATGGCAAAAGCTCTGCATAAATTGGAAAATCCTATGCAAATTCCCGCCATCAAGAATCAAATAGCTCAAATCAAAACGGTCATCAGAGAAAAAGAGTTAGCTAAGAACAAATAAGAGGTAATCAAGGTGCCTAAGAAGGAAAAAACAGGAAAAGTAGTCAGCAGCAAAGCTAATCAAACAGCGGTAGTTGAAGTTGTTGAATATACTCCTCATCCGATATACAAAAAGATTATTGCCCAAACCAAAAAATATGTTGCAAATGATCCTCAAAATCTTTGCGGCGAAGGCGATACTGTCAGAATTATCGAAAGCCGTCCCATCAGTAAAATGAAACGTTGGGCATTGGCTGAGATAGTCGAAAAAGCCAAGTAATTTATTTAAATCCCATCCGCAGGGAATGACAAAAACGACAGAAAAAGGACAAGAAAATGATACAACAGGAAACGAGATTAAATGTAGCTGATAATACGGGAGCAAAGACTATTCTTTGTATAAAAGTGCTTGGCAGTTCAGGCAGAAAATATGCAAGGATAGGCGATGTTATTACGGCTGTTGTCAAAGATGCAGCGCCGAATATGCCCGTAAAAAAATCAGAAATAGTCAAAGCTGTTATTGTACGAACAAAATCCAGCATTAAGAGACCTGACGGAACTACAATCAGATTTGATGAGAATGCGGCGGTTCTTATAAACAAAGACGGAAACCCTACCGGAACCCGTGTATTCGGACCGGTTGCCCGCGAACTCAGAGACAAGAATTATATGAAAATAGTTTCTTTAGCTCCCGAGGTAATTTAGGAGAAAGTTATGAAAAAAGATACAAAACGCACATTTACACTGCATGTTAAAACGGGAGATCGAGTAATTGTACTTTCCGGAAAAGATAAAGGAAAAATTTCCAGTATAAAAAAAGCAATACCTCAAAAAGGTAAAGTTATAGTTGAAGGCGTTAATATTATAACCAAGGCAATGAAGCCCAATCCGATGAAAAATATTCAGGGCGGTTTGGTAAAATACGAAGCCCCCATTTTTTCTTCAAAAGTGATGCTTTACTGCCAAAAATGCCAGAAACCGACAAGGATCAGATACGAAGTATTGGAAAGCGGACAAAAAACGCGTGTCTGTAAAAAATGTGGTGAACAAATAGATATGTAAGGACTAAAAAAATGCCTATTACACAAGATCTGAAAAAAAGATACCAGGAAGAAGTTATTCCCGCATTGACGAAGCAGTTCAGCTACGGCAATATCTTTGAAGTGCCGAAACTGGTTAAAATTGTTCTTAATATGGGAGTAGGAGAAGCGGTTCAGAACGTTAAAATTCTGGACGGAGCGGTTGCAGAGCTCAAGAGTATTTCGGGACAGTCACCCGTAATCACCAGAGCAAAAAAATCCATAGCAACATACAAGCTCAGAAAAGGTATGCCCATAGGTACAATGGTTACCTTAAGAGGACAAAAAATGTACGACTTCTACCAGAAGCTCGTTTGTGTCGCGCTGCCCAGAATTAGGGACTTCAGAGGAGTCGGCGACAAGAGTTTTGACGGCAGAGGCAACTACTCATTAGGTTTAAAAGAACAAATATTATTCCCTGAAATCAATTATGACAAAATAGATGTCATTAAGGGAATGAATATCAGTATTATAACGACGGCAAGAACCGATGAGGAAGCCAAAGCATTGCTTGAGCTTCTCGGTATGCCTTTTAAGAAGAAATAACTTAATTAAGGAGATATACCTTGGCAAAAACGTCAATGATAGAAAAAGAACAACAAAGAAGAGAACAAGCAGATAAGGGTAAGTATCCCAAAGTCAGATTACATAACCGCTGCAGCGTATGCGGCAGACCAAGAGGCTTCCACAGAGATTTCGGTCTTTGCAGAATTCATCTTAGAGTTATGGCTCATCAAGGATTACTTCCCGGCGTTACTAAATCCAGCTGGTAGTAATCAAAGTTGGTATCAATTCCTAAAAAGGGGAAAGAAAATGAACACAGATCCTATTGCAGATATGCTGACAAGAATCAGAAATGCTATATTGGTAAAACATCCCACAGCTGAAATGCCCAGCTCCAAGTTAAAGATTGAACTGGCAAAGCTGCTGAAGGATGAAGGTTTTATCGAAGATTATTCAGTCAAAGAAGTCGGAAAATTCAAAGTGTTAGCAGTGGAACTCAAATATGAAGATAATAAAGTTCCTGTAATTAAAAAACTCACTCGTGTAAGTAAACCCGGTTTGAGAGTTTACACGAAATCCAAACATCTTCCGAGAGTACTCGGCGGTCTTGGAATTGCCGTTGTAAGTACCAGCAAGGGTTTATTAACCGACAGAAAAGCCCGCAAAGAAAAAGTCGGCGGCGAAGTCCTTTGTTATGTTTATTAATCAGTAATTAGAAAAACGGAGACAGGTTAAAATGTCCAGGATTGGAAAAGCGCCTATAATTATACCCGACAAGGTCGAGGTTAAAATAGAAGGTAATAATATCAAAGCTAAGGGACCTCTAGGCGAGCTTAGCATGACGTTCAGACCTGAAATAAACGTCAAAATTGAAGACAAAAAAATTATTGTCGAGAGAACCGGTGAAGACAGACAGATTAGATCTTTGCACGGGTTGACAAGAACATTAATCAGCAATCTTGTCGTCGGTGTCAGTCAGGGATTTTCAAAAAACCTTGAAATTCAGGGCGTTGGTTATAAAGCCGTGAAAGAAGGAAAATCTTTAGTCTTGTCACTTGGCTACAGCCATCCGGTAAAAATTGATCCTCCGGAAGGTATTGAAATTAAAGTTGATACACCGGTTAAATTATCTGTTTTCGGTGCAGATAAACAGATGGTCGGCGATATTGCCGCTTTAATCCGCAGCAAGAGACCGCCTGAAGTTTACAAGGGCAAAGGAATCAGATATCAGGGCGAATATGTACGCAAAAAAGCCGGTAAAACAGGTAAATAAGTAAAATAACAATTATCAGGTGAAATTAATATGATTAAGCAAAAAAACAGAAAAGAAAGCGCTCAGAAAAGACACGGCAGAATCAGAACTACGATTCAAGGCGTGACTGAGAAACCGAGAATGGCTGTATATAGAAGCAATAAGCATATATATGCGCAGATAATAGATGACACCAAAGGTGTTACTCTTGTCAGCGCCGGCAGCATAGAAAAAGAATTAAGAGAAAAATTCAAAGCCGGCGGAAATGTCGAAGTTGCTAAAGAAATCGGTAAATTAGTGGCTCAGAGAGCAAAAAAAGCCGGTATTGAAAAAATCGTTTTTGACAGAGGCGGCTTCCTCTATCACGGTAGAATTGCAGCACTTGCTGATGCGGCAAGAGAAGAAGGACTTGTATTTTAACAAGTATCCCCGCTTTTTGTTAAGTTTTAATAATTCTCAAATTAAAAAGACTTTTGTTTATAATTATAACCAAAGGTCTTTTTTTACAGGCATATGGGCTGTTTTCAATAAATATTAAAATTCCCAATTCTTGAATGTATTCTATTTTTGAAATTTATATTATACTAAATTAATGAATTATCGTTAGTAAAGGGTTTTATACAGGCAGGTTTATGACAAAACATAAAGATACAATTCCGTTAGAAGTAGTTATTTTAACCATTGACCACGAAATCAAGGGAACTGTTTATGTGTCAAAATATACGGATAACAACCGTGATTTGACAGATCTTTTAAATGATAAAGAAAAAAGATTTATAGCCGTTACTGACGCGGAGATTGTAAATAGAAAAGTCGGCGGAGCTCCCAGAAAATATAAGTTTTTGGAAATTCACACGGATTATGTTCAATTAGTCCATCCGTCAGCTCAAATCATCTTCCAGGAAAATATTAAAGCTCAGGAAGATGTGGCAAGGTTTAGAGATTTACGCGATAAACTCAATCAGACTAAGAGTTAAGTAATTTAAAAATCAAGTTCTTCTTCGCAGTCATCGTCATCGGAATTTCTGATTTTTTCTGCGACAAGGTCTGCAATTTTTCGTGCAATTTTAGACTGTGCTTCTTCAGGGCAGTTTTCGAGCATTTGAATTGCTGTCCGAAGCGTCCTGTCAATGTCGTACCAACGCCCGCTTCCTTTTTCGCAGCTGCCTTCATTGACTGCGTTAAGAATATCTTCGACAGTCGTGAATTGGTTATCTTCAATGTTGTGTTCAATAATTATTTTTATCAGGTTTATTGCAGTCTGAATTTGAAGGCTGTCATCAGATGTTTCAAGAATCCTCATAGCCTTTGAGAGAATGGGATCCCTGTCATACCATCTTCTGCCGGAAGTTTCGCTGTTTATCATAAAATAATTAATTCCTTATTTATCCGTGCTTAAAAGTAACACCGCAGCCTGATTTCGGGTATTTCCACGAAAGGCTTTTGTGAACACAGGCAATACGGCAGGCGCCGCATTCCAGACAGTTTTCGAAGCCCGTAAGAATTTTTTTCTGCTCTTCGTCCCAGCTGTAAACATTTGCGGGACAAACAAATGTGCAGAACCTTTCCTTGCATTTTGCGCAGTCTTCCTGATTGGGTTCTAAATGACTGGTTTTATCCGCATTGTATTTAACCGTAAAAAGTTTATCGTCAATATGTTTAGGTATGGATTTTTTTTCTTCGCTCATCTTAAAAGTAAACCTCCGCCTATTTGTGCAAATTTTGACATATCCAACATGATTTTGGGAAGCGACCTTTCCTTCAGTGATTTGTTTATAAACGACCAATACTTCTCTTTTTTCGGGATACTGTCAACTGTGATGAAAGTATTCAAAAACTCGCTGATTTTTTGCGGGTAATACCCCATTATTGCATCGGCGTTCTTTTCGGCAAATTTCATAACATCTTTGTAGCTCTTGAGATCCTTCATAACAAAGCTGTTATCCAGTTTTTTCTTGTACAGCGAAAGAGCGTTTGCCGAAAAATCATTGCTTTCAAGAGCCGAAATAGCTGTTTCCGCTGCGTATTTGCCGCTCATAAGAGCAAGGTTTGTGCCTTCCCAATGAATATTATTAACAAGCATTGCGGCATCGCCGGCAACCATTACGCCGTCAGCGTAAAGAGGCGGGATTGAGTTGTATCCGCCCTCGGGAATTAAATGCGCTGAATATTCAAGGAGCTCTCCGTCTTTGATAAGAGGCTTGATAACAGGGTTTTCTTTAAGTTCGTTGAGCATATCATAAGGTTTAACGCCTTTGTGAGTCAGTTCTTTTAAAGAAATTCCAAGCCCTACGACTACCGAATCAAGGTTAGTATAAATAAATCCGAGCCCGAGGCTGTTAGCCATAGGTCCGCCGATGATTGTATAAATAGCGCCGCTGTTGCCGTCAAGATTGAACCTGTCTTCGATTTTTTCTTTAGGAAGTGAAATTACTTCCTTAACGCCCAGAGCAACGTTTTCGGTGGATATTTCCTGATGAAGCCCTAAATCTCTTGTTAAAAGTGAATTTACCCCGTCGGCGACAATGACCACTCTGGCATAGAACTCTTCCTGTTCGGTTTTAACGCCGACGACTTTGCCGTCTTCCTTTATAAGTTCAGTTACAAGAGTTTGCGGAACAATAAATGCCCCTGCTTTTTCAGCCTGTTCTCCGCACCATCTGTCCCATTTGGCTCTTATAACGGAAAAACTGTTATAAGAGCCGTCTTCACCGTGTTCTTTGTTTTTGTACCCGATAACCGTTCCGCCGTTGTCATCCAGCAAAGCATATCTGTGTTCTGTGGTGTATCTTTCAACGGGAGCGGTTTTCCAAAATTCGGGAAAAATTTCTTCGGTGGGCTGTTTATAAATTGCTCCGCCGAAAACGTTCTTGCTTCCGGGGAAATCCCCTCTTTCAAGGACGACAACTTCTTTGCCTGCTCTGGCAAGAGTAATGGCTGCTGCAATACCTGCCGGTCCTGCTCCAACGACGACTACGTCAACAACTTCTCTCTCCAAAATTATCTCCTTTCGGTTTATCGTTTATATTCATAATAGAAATTTTATCAGGAAAACAGCTTGCGGTAAAAACGGTTCTTATTCTTTTGAAATACCTGTGATTTCATATCCAATGTTCACTATTTGGAGATTTTTGGTGATAAAATACTGGGGATACATTGAATCAGCAAATAAATATCTTAGGGTGGTAACTTTAAAAGATGAAAAAACCTTTCATAACACTTTTTTTGACAGAAATTATAAGGAGAATAAATAATGAAAATTCAATACTTTCCGAAACAGATTCTCTATACATAGATCTTTCGGATAATGAAAGCGTTGAATCTCAGGAATTATCAAACGGAATTGTGGCAGATTATGACAAAGACGGAAATATTGTCGGAATAGACATTGATAATGCAGCAAAACATATTAATTTATCAAATTTAGAGACTTATTCGCTTCCGCTTAAAGATATAAAAATGTCTGCATAATAATAGTCTTTTTTGAAAAGGATACAGAAAAACGAATAAAATTTGTTCTTCAAATCCTTTGTAATTCAATATTAATAACATATTTAAGCTTATTTAATGTCTTATTAAAGAGTATTATTGCTGTTGGGTTGAAGAATTTTATTCAACCCAACTTGTATTTATTCATAAAATTTAAAACTATATAAACTGATTTCCTCATTTTTTATATCATAATTTACAACACACTTGTAATTAGTTCTTATTTTAGCTCCAAAACTGTTTTCTGCATCAACATAGGATTCAACAGCGTATCTTTTTGTATATTTTTGTTCGAGCTCTTTATATATTTGCTCTTCACCAAAAGGGAACTTAACAGAACTCGGAGCTTTCAGGTTTAATCTTACAGCTTGACGGCATAAAAGTTTTAAATTTAGTTCGGATGGTTCAGGGCTGGCAACTTGAGAATTATCACTATTCTTTGATGCAGTTTTTGTATCTTTTTTATCAGGAAAAATTAGCATAATAATGAGCAAAAACAAAATCATAGCAATCCCTAAATATCCTAGGAATTGACTAAAACAACCTATACATCCTTTAGAGTTTTTTCTTTGGGATGAAGAATGTTGTTCTTTTTGATTTATCTTTTCTTCTTCTTTAATACTTGCCTTTTCAGTTAAGTTCTTTCCGCATTTGCTACAAAACTTATCATTTTCTTGATATTCATTGCCACATTTGCTACAAAACATTTTAAATCCTTATTTTCGACATTACATTTATAGAATAACTTATTTAACTTAAATTTCAAATATCATTTCCGAGTTCTTATTATATTTTTATTTCTATCATAGCAATTCTTCCCAGTCCAATCTATCTCTACAAATCATTTAATAAAAAATTATATTTAAGGCTATATTGATGTTGGGTCAATAAGATTTACCCAACCTGTTCCTAACAGCTTTTGTTATATAATGTAATCAAGATTGGAAAAATTAAGTATTATGCAATTTGAAGGAATAAGAAAGGCCAAATCGTTTTTTAAAAATAATTCAAATTAAGGACTATGGTTTATGAGTAGAGAAAAATATTTTAAAAAGTTATTTGGTAATGATTTTAATTATTCAGGAGATCATATAAATAAAAGATATACTAATGATAGGGTTAAAAATGCTCTTGATAGAGCTTGGAAATTAAGAGACTCTGAAGTTGATCTTTATTGGAGAAGAACACTGTATTGCTGGGGATTTCTTATAGCAATTTTTGGCGCTTTTGTTGCTATATTTAGCAATATATCAAGCAAAGTAATACAACTCCAATATGTAGACACTATTAAATCATTTGTATTGAATGATATATCAAATTCTGATGAAACACAATTTTTCAAATATGGATGTTTGCTTATTTTAGCGTTACTTGGAGTAATTTTTTCAGTGGCTTGGATTGCAATAAATCTAGGTTCTAAGTATTGGCAAGTAATTTGGGAGGACCATATAAGACTGCTAGAGGAAGAATATCACGCAAATCTTTATAATACCTTGCCGCATGAATATAATAATACCTTTGAAATATCTGTAACGGACACCAATTTAAAAGTAAGTATTTTAATTACAATTTTCTGGAGTTGTGTATATTTTGCACTCGCTTACTCTAAATTTTCTGACTATATGTTGTTGTTAGCACTTCTTTTTCTTTTAATAATAATTCTGTTTTTTGGGAGAAACCTAAAAAAAATGTTATGCATATTGTGGGAAAAATTCTCGCAAATTAAGGATAAGGAAAAGAATAGATTTTTTGAACTTTCCTTCATTATACCTTTGGTTTGTATTATAGCTTTGATTTGTAGGGGTTGTATTATACTTGCAGATTGGATTTTTAAATTTCCTCAAATATTTATTCTTTTGATTTTGATGATAATTAGTATAATCATAAATTTTTTTGAGGAAAGCGATGAAAGAACGTTTATTGTAAAAGATAGATTTGAAAATATATATAACAATATAGATGTCAAAGATGATCAAGGAAAAAGTAGGTAAAACATTTATCCAACAATTATAGTCACCGTGTCGAGTTGCTGAGCGGCGTGAGGTTGCACCTAAACCCACTTATACCTGTGAAACAGGTCGAAGAAGTAACAATCGAAGAAATACAGCGTGAAGGCAATCCTTGGCTGAGTAGAAAATAAGGATTGGAAGCAGGCATGACAAAAATCTGTAGCCAAACGGCCACAAATTGGGGCCGTTTGGACGCTCAAAACTCTGCTATAATAGTAATATCAGCAGCCTAAACTGCAATAATAAATATAAAAGGTGCAAAATTATGATAAAAGACCAAATCATTCAACATTCCAGCCTCAATCAAGGCGATTATAATAACTTCTTCATAAACGCAAACCCCCTCACCCAAAAAGCACAAAAAATATGTATAATTTTGTGTAATTTTGTAAATGCAAAATCGCCGAAAACTGCACTCCAAAAGCGGTACAGCAACCATGAATTTTATACATCCAACTGCGTAAAAATGTATAATTTTTGGAAAAAATGCGTAATAAAACAGCCTAAAATAAACAAAGAGAAAACAATACAGCCCTTAAACCACTCTAAAATACCAGCCAAAAGCGATTCTCAATCCCAAAATACAATCCAAAAATTACACACTTTTTTGTCAAAAACAATCAAAACAGTTAAAAGTGTCGAACAATTGGTTATTTCAAGCAATTTGCAGTGTGTAATGAATATTATAGAGGTATTTTACAGCCTTCCTTTAAGACACCATGCCGAGCCGTCTGTTATTAAGACATTTTGCAGTGTGCCTATGAGCGTTTTATCCCCTTCAAAATGAACAATTTTATTGTTTCTCGTTCTTCCGCTTAAAATAACAACCGAATTTTCCTCTTTAAAATCCTCCACAAGTACCTCAAGTATTCTGTTTTCGTACTTTACGTTGGATTTTTTGACGTTTTCCTTAACTTTGTCATTCAGAATGTTAAGCCTGTCCTTCTTGACTTTCAGCGTCAGCTGGTTTTTCCATACTGCGGCGGGGGTCTGTTTTCGCGGGGAATACGCTGCCGTGTTGCAGTGGTCAAATACCATTTCGTCAATAATGCTTAGAGTATCTTCAAACTGTTCGTCTGTTTCGCCCGGAAAACCTGCTATAAAATCGCTTGTCACAGCAACGTCAGGCATTGCTTTTTTGATTTTTTCAATCAGGGCAATGTATTCCTCTCTGGTGTAAGGTCTTCGCATTTTTTGCAGGATTTCGTTGTTGCCCGACTGCATCGGAATATGGAAGTATTCGCAGACTTTATCAAGTTCTTTTACTGTTTGTATAAGCTCTTCTGTAATATCAGAAGGATGAGATGTCATAAACCTTATCCTGTAAAGCCCGTCAATTTTGTTTATCTCTCTTAAAAGATAAGAGAGGTTAATATTCTTATCCTCAAAGTCATTGCCGTAAGAATCCACGGTTTGGCCGAGAAGTGTAATTTCCCTGAAACCGTCTTTTGCAATTTTTTGAGCTTCTTTTATTATTGTTTCGGGATTTCTGCTTCTCTGTCTGCCTCTTGTATAAGGTACAACACAGTATGTGCAGAAATAATCGCAGCCTTCTATAATAGGAAGCCACGCGCTAAGCCCTTTTTCTCTTTTGGGTTCAAAATCCTCTTTTTCTCCCTCAAAGGGTGAGGTTAAAATTGAGCAGACCTTTTGGTCCGTTTCAAGTTTTTTTAGGAGATTCGGCAGTTCATAAATATTATGCGTTCCGAAAATCAAATCCACATAAGGAGCTCTTTGAAAAATCTTTTCCTTAGTCTGCTGGGCAACACAGCCGCAAACGGCGATTTTTATATGGGGTTTGATTTTTTTAAATTTTTTGTTCCAGACGCCCAAATGACTGAAGGCTTTGTTTTCAGACATTGCCCGAATTGAGCAGGTGTTCATGATTAAAAGGTCAGCTTCTTTTTTGGCGTCGGTTTCTTCATAGCCCAAATTTTCAAGGATTCCGAGCATAATCTCCGAATCCGACTTATTCATCTGACAGCCGAGTGTTTCAATGTAAACTTTCTTGCGCATAGTTATAAAATTATACAATCAAAATTTAAGTCATTACAGTAAATTAAGCATGAACAGACAATTTTAAATCAGTGCCTGTCAGATTAGCGTTTTTCTGCGGAAACCGGAAACATTCCGGATTCAAACGGCAGCAGGATAGTTTCGTCCATCCATTCCCTTGGGAATACGCTCTTTTCGTATTTCGATGCAGCGCCGAAGAAGCAGTGAACGCGCTTTGTACCGGCGTGTGCTTCGGCGCGCACGAACCTGCAAAACGCCTTTGTGGGGACAAGGCATGACAGCTTAAGCGCAAGCTTTTTAATTTTGCTGTCGGTTCGATAGCCCCTCTTGGCAAGCGATCTCGCGATAACAGCCTTTGATGCGGCAAACTGAAGCTTTCCGATGATCGGGGCGTTCGAAAGGCTGTCGCAGGGGAAGATGTCGATATAGATGCCCTGATGCATGAGCTCGTCCCTCGGAACATACCTTTCGATGCAGGCAGTGCCGTTTTTTCGGAGCTTGGAAAAAAACATCGGCCAGTGTTCGGAAAATTCCGCCTGGAG
>CAZEDP010000037.1:0-11518 GCA_964511035.1 uncultured Gammaproteobacteria bacterium | reverse complement strand
TGCTTCGCAGGTGGAGTGTATGTTACGGGTATTATACGCTACTTGGCACGGGGGAAATGTCAATATGCCCGCCCACCGCCCCAATATGATAAGAGGCTTTGCCTATTATGAACTGCGAATAGAATTCTGTTTTAGTGACGGAATACGACCTTGCGATGCCGTGTCGGGGCACGGGATGACTGTGTTTTTTGGATTGCTTCGTCGCTACGCTCCTCGCAATGACTGTCTTTGCTTTTATAAAGAGGATAGAGATTGCCACAAACGGCTTCGCCGTTTTCGCAATGACGATAAGACGTTTGGATGTGTAGTTTAGCGCTGGCAAGATCCTGAACATTAGCGAATAATGCTGTTTTTATAGAAGGATGCTTCAGGAAAGCATGAAGGGAAGATGAGGTAATACGACCTTGCGATGCCGCGTCGGGGCACGGCATGACGATGTGGGTGAATAGAAACGAGATTACCGCCAAACTGTTTCAGAGTTATTACAATTATATTACGCCTCAAGCTTTTCTAAATTATGAATAGCTTCCTTCAACGCTTTGTTTTTGCTGATTTTATGCTTTTTGGCATAATTTTCAAGGCAAACAACATCATCTTTTTCAAGCTCAAATGTCCTTTTGACTTTCTCTTTATACTGCTTTTTACGCCCGGAGTTGGGTCTTTTACCGCCCCATTTGCGTATCTCGGCAATTTCTTTATCTGATTCGGTTATAATTTCATTGTAAGATTGAGGGTCGGTTTGCTTTAATTCTTCCAGAATTTTATCTAATGACTTTGCCATATTTATTACCTCTTGATTAATTCAATTTCTGTCTTTTCAATATTTCTAAGAGCTTGTTCAATAAATCTTTTAGGGGCTTTTTGTGATTTTTTCAAAACTATTAATCCAATAATAATGATTTTGTTGTCAACATATTTGAAATAAGCTCTTACATTATCAACTTTAATTTCAAACAGGTCTAATCCCAAATACTTTGAATTTCTTGCATTTGTGCCTTCTGCTTCAAAAGTCCTGATTCCTCTGAGAATTTTATTTCGTGAAACTTTATCAAGGTTGTTCAATTGCTCAACCGCTTCATCAGCAAAAAAGGCTTTGTACAATATTTTAACCTCTTGATTTAATGCAAGTTTTTTTCAAGTTACACATCCAGTATAACATATATTTGAAAAACAACAATTGCTTTTTCAAATAAAAGGTTCATAATAAGAGGATTTTTTACCATTTTAGTATTATCGTCCGTGTTTTTTATAAAATAAATTAATAACAAAAAGAGAATTTGTTTATGGTTTTTGTTTACAAAGGCGCTTTGCATATACACAGCAGTTATTCGGACGGCTCGGGCTCAATTGATGAAATAGCTTCAGCCGCAAAAAAAGCAGGGCTGGATTTTATAATAATCCATGACCATAATTGCCTTAAAGGACTTGAAGAAGGGCAGGAAGGTTTTTATAAAGGAGTTGCGGTAATATTCGGGGAAGAAATTTCACCCGATGACGGAGACCACTATCTGGCTTTTGATATTAAAACTCCGATAAGTCACGAGACTAAGCCTGAAGAATTTATTGCCGAAGTCAAACAACAGGGCGGGTTTGGTTTTATTGCCCACCCTGATGAAAGCCCGCAAAGAAAGAATTCATATAAGCCTTTGCGGTGGTCAAACTGGGATATAAAAGGCTTTGACGGTCTGGAAATATGGAATCACCTTTCTGACTGGGTTGATGTCTATTCGCCGGCTACTGCCGTGAGGGATTATTTTTTAAGGGACAGGGTTATTAAAGGTCCTTCGGCTGATGTTCTTCAATGGTGGGACAGACTTAACACCGAAAATGAGGAGATTGTCCCCTCCGTCGGGGGAGTTGACGCTCATGCGCTTAAATTCAGATATTACGGGCTGGATTTTATGATCTTCCCTTATGAATACACTTTTAAAACAGTGACAAATCATATAATACTTGAAAAAGAGCTTTCAAAAGATTTTGAAGAAGCGAAAAATCAGATACATGAAGCCCTAAAAAGCGGCAAAAACTTTATTGCCAATTGTGTATGGAATAAAGGCAAGTTAAATATTCCTTTTTGGATTGAAGATAATGACCTGAGAGTTTATTGCGGCAGTAATGCCGATATCTCGCAGGATGCAAAAATTATCGTAAAACTGCCTCAAAAGGGCTTAATAAATATTCTTTGCAATGGTAAATTAATATACAGCAGTGAAGATAAAGAGGCTGTTTTAAAAGTAAAGGACTCAGGAAAATACAGGGCAGAAGTCTATTACAAAGGCAAGCCGTGGATTTTTACCAATCCCGTGAAAGTTACAATAATTTAACGGAGGGTTGTATGGCAGTCATAACAGAGAGATTTAATATCAGTACAAAGGGTTTTACCGATATCATAAACATAACCGGAAATGTTCAGGAAATTGTCAGGCAACACAAGCCGGGCAATGCGCAGGTCCTTGTTTACACACCGGGTAGCACTTCATCTGTTACAACGGTTGAATATGAGCCGGGATTACTTAAAGACCTTCCCGAAGCCTTTGAAAAACTGGCGCCAATGAATAAAACTTATCATCACGACGAAGCATGGCACGACGGAAACGGCTATGCTCATGTTAGAGCGTCGATAGTCGGAAATTCAATGAGTTTTCCGATTTTGAATTCCGAAATAATTCTCGGCACCTGGCAGCAGATTGTCCTTATTGATTTTGACAATAAACCGAGAACCAGAAGCATTATTGTTCAAATTATAAACTGATGCGGTTATTTTAAGTTCAGTATCTTATGCATTTGAGGAATTATCCTGACGTCGGGCAGGATTTTCAGCAGCACTTCCTGAATGCTTAAAAGTTTTTGTATGTTCGGAACAATGTTTTCATCTTTAGAATCAACGCTTTGAAGAATGAGCGGAATTTTTTTATCACAAATGAGCATAATATCCGCGATTTTGGCGATTTCATCAGGGGTTATATTTTTTGAAACAACGGTTTTGACAAAAATTTCTTTATCATAATTCAATGCCTTTTCTATGAATTTTTTATGTTCTTCCCATAGAGTTTCTTTTTCTGTGCTTGATTCGAGCTTGATATCCATTGCTATAATGTCAATTTTGTTAATGATTTTTTCAAGCTCATTAGGCAGAGTCCCGTTTGTCTCAAGATAAATTTTCAAATCAGCGCAGTTTCGCTCTGTCTTTAGAATATCCAAAAACTCAGAAATAAACTCCGTCTGCAATAGGGGTTCACCGCCGGTGAGGCTAAGGCTGTGATGAGGAAAAATATTCAGCCGTGATGTTTCCTTAGCCAGTTTGTGGGAGGTTAAAGGGTTTTTGATTTTTGTAAATTCGCCCATGCCTCCCGCTATTTCACTTTGGCAAAAATCAGCAGGACTGTAATTGGTATCGCAGTAAGCGCATTTAAGATTGCAGTTCGCAAACCTTATAAAAATTTGTCTTACGCCCAGATAGGGTCCTTCTCCCTGAAGGGAAGAAAATATTTCAATTATATTCGCGGTCAAATCCTGTTTATTGTCTGTCATTTTAATTTATCTCTTTATAATATTTTCTCTGGGGTTGGATTTTCTCTCTTCAGCAAGTTTCTGATAGAGTTCCTGCTCTCTCATAGTGAGGTTTTTGGGGATTTCTATAATGACCGTTATATTCAGGTCTCCTTTTTTGCCGGATTTTAAATCGCACAGTCCTTCTCCCTTCATCCGGAATTTCTGTCCCGATTGAGTCTCGGCAGGTATCGTCATATTAAGATAGCCGTCCGGCGTAGGCACTTCAATTTGAGCGCCAAGCGCGGCTTCGCTTGGAGTAACAGGGACTTCGCAGAAAGCATTTAAGCCGTCAAAAGTCAGGACAGTGTCTTTCTTTATATGAACGATTAAAAATATATCTCCGTTTTCCCCGCCGTTTTGTCCTTTGTTTCCTTCGCCTTTCAGACGGATTTTTGAGCCTTCCCTTGAATTCGGCGGGATTTTTATATTCATCTGCCGCTGAACGGTTACTTCGCCTTTGTCTGAACAAATCGGACAGGTCGGGGCATTGGGATTAATTTTTCCTTTGCACTGCCCGCAAACTTCGGTATTTACGATGTTTACCTTTCGGGTGCATCCTGCCAAAGCTTCCTGCGCCGACAGGGTAATATCGACGGTAACATCATCGCCTTTTTGCGGTCTGGGTTTTTCAGCAGGTTTTTCGGGAGGCTTTTCATTTTGTCTGCTTTGTTGCTTGGGAGCGGGTTTTTTATTCAAAATCCCGTCCATAAAATCCGATAAAACATCATTAAATGTTTTTTTAGAATCGGGTTGAGGTCCTGTTTTGGAGGATTTCGGGGCTTCCTTTTTTTGCTGTGAGTATGCTTTTGACGCCTGAGTTTTGGCAGTTTTTCCGGTGTCTTTTTTGTGACCTGACAGAAGGTCATATTTCCGTCTTTTTTCTGGATTGCCTAGCACGGCATAGGCTTCGCCGATTTCCTTAAAGCGGATTTCGGATATTTTATTGCCCGCATTTACATCAGGGTGAAATTTTCTTGCAAGAGTCCGGTATGCGGCTTTGATTTCATGGTCGCTGCACTCGCAGTCAACGCCTAAAATAGCGTAATAGTCTTTATAAAAGTTATTTTTTTCTGCCATTTCAAAAAAAATTCTCGGATTAAAACACATTTTATTACATTTTGTGTATTATTTGATGTATTAATCACTGTAATTTTGAGGGGCTTTATGAATAAAAAAATCGGGGTTCTCGGTATTCAATTTAATCCTAAAATTGCTGATAAAGAAGAGAATTTGGCTAAAATCGAGAGTGTTTTAGCGCAAAACAAACATCTTGATTTTCAAATAGCCGTTTTGCCCGAGGTTTTTAATACCGGACTTACGGAAGAGAACTTTGAAAGGCTTGCGGAAGTTGTTCCCACGGGAATGACATCGACGTTTGCCTCTGAAACGGCGAAAAAGCATAATATTTATTTCCTTGCGGGAAGCATCATGGAAAAATGCCCTGACGGCAAAGTCAGAAACACAAGCGCCTTATACTCTCCCGATGGCAAATTGGCAGCTAAGTACAGCAAAATTCATATGTTTTCATACTTTGGGAGCGCAGAAGGCAAGTATGTTACCGCGGGAGACTCCTGCTGTGTTGCAGAAACCGATATAGGCAAAATTGGCTTGAGCATTTGCTATGATTTGAGGTTTCCCGAACTTTACAGAAAGCTGACGTATTCCGGTGCGCAAATGATTTTTTGCTGCGCGGCATGGCCTCTCGACAGGCTTTCACATTGGCTGGTTCTTAATCAGGCAAGAGCTGTGGAAAACCTTGTCTGGATGATTTCGGTTAATCAATCGGGCAGAATGAGCGAAAAAAGAACCAATGCCGGTAACTCAATGATAATCAACCCGTGGGGAGAGGTTACAGCGCAGGGCGGAAGCGAAGAGAAGGCTCTATATGCACAAATCGACTTGGATGAAGTTGAAAGAATCAGAAAAGACTTCCCCGTCCTGAATGACAGGAATTTGAAGGCTTACGAACAATTATCTTAGTAATGTAAGACTTGCAATTGTCCAAAAATATTCCTTATTTTTATTAACCTAGTCAACACATGATAGAATATTTAAGAACGTTTGATTTAGGAGAGGAGTTTTAAATGGATACTGTTTGGACTAAGTATGCAAAGGTTCTTGTTGAATATTCAACGAATGTTCAAAAGGGTGATCTGGTTATAATTAGGTCGGAAACACAGGCTCAGCCACTTGTTGAAGCTGTCTATAAATGCGTACTTGAAAAAGGGGCGTACCCTATGACAAGAATTGCGATGGAAGGTATCAATGAGACATTTTTTAAGTATGCTCAGGATGAACAGCTTGATTTTATAGACCCCTTTACTCAACTTGAATACGACAAAGTTGATAAGTTTATTTCAATTGGCGCGCCGCATAACTTAAAAAACCTTACCCGCATAAATCCCGAGAGGCTGGCAAGGCGTTCTAAAGCCACAAAGCCGCTTTCGGATAAACTTTTAAAAAGAGCCGCGGAAGGCAGTTTAAGCTGGGTAATATGTGACTATCCCACCAATGCCTTGGCTCAGGAAGCCAAAATGTCGCTGGCTGAGTACAGCGAATTTTTATTCAGCGCGTGTCATCTGCATTTGGATGATCCGGTTGCCAAATGGAAAGAAATCGGCGAAAAACAGCAAAAACTTGCGGATTATATGACTGCGTGTAAAAAAGTCAGAATCGTCGGCGAAAAAACAGATTTGACGCTATCAACCGAAGGGAGAAAATGGATTAACTGTTGCGGAAGCAATAATTTCCCCGACGGTGAAGTATTTACGTCCCCTGTTGAAGACAGCGCAGAAGGCGAAATATTCTTTGACTTCCCTGCAATTTACCGCGGCAATGAAGCAGGCAATATTTATTTGAAAATTGAAAAAGGCAAAGTAGTCCACGCTGAAGCTGAAAAAGGCGAGGAATTTTTCCTTAAGATGATTAATCAGGATGAAGGAGCAAGATTTATCGGCGAAATTGCTTTCGGAACCAATGATATGATACAGGATGTCACCGGAAATATTCTCTTTGACGAAAAAATCGGCGGTTCAATTCATATGGCTCTCGGGGCTTCCTATCCCGAAACAGGCGGCAAAAACGAATCGGGGCTTCATTGGGACCTGATTAAAAATATGAAAAAAGATTCACAAATCTTTGCCGATGATAATTTGATCTACGAAAACGGAGTTTTTTTGATCTAAAAAAACCTTAAAACAGCCTTTAGAATAGTATTTTAAAAAATTCGCATTTACATAACTTAATATTTCAGAAAAATACTAGCAACTTTTTTTTTGAGGGTTTTTTTAATACATGTCTGATATGCATGATTTGTGAGTAATTTATAAATATACGAAAGGAAAAGTTATGAGATTACCGGCAGTAAGAGCTAACCTGGGACAATGTGCAGACCGCGCAGTAAAATATGTAGCAAATTCAGGAACAGCTAAATGTCTTGAAAAAACAGCAGAATCACTTTCTCAAAATAAAAACGTCAGATACGTTGCTGATTCCAGAGTTTACAATGCAGTTGACAAATACGTTTTAAACAACGTAAGACGCGGTTTAGGTCTTGCTAAGAGAGTTTTGAACTTTGTTCTTATTAAAGTTCCCAACAAAGCAATCGATTTAGTAGAAGCAGGCGCATCAAAAGTTTATAACTTCGTAAAATCAGGCGTTTCAAAAGTTTGGAACAAAATTCATCCTGCAAAAAATGAAGTTAAAGTTGACGTTAAGTAATAACAACAGCATCAATAATTAATTTATTATCAATAATTTTATTTACAGCCCACCTTAAAGGGCTGTAATTTTTTGAGGCAAAAAAATTATCTATATAATCGGAAGTTAAAATCTCGGGCTTTTCCAAAGTGAATTGTTTGATTTCGAGTTTCATGATTTTACCTGTTTTTTCCTGAAGCCATATTCCTGTGAAAGGGTTCTGCCTATTGATATGATTTGTTCTTCAATATTATTGTTCAGACTTTTGCCTTTATAAAGCTCGTAGTGTTTTCTGTATTGTACATCCGTTACGTTGGGCATCACAACATTTGCCCCGCTTTGAAGGGCAATTATTCGTCCCCTAGGGTTTAATGTTTCCATTGCGGTTGTTGCGGGAATGTTGATATCGGGAAGCAGAAGCCTTGTCAGCGCTGTAACTTTGAGGCTCAAGACAAAGGCATCTTTATTGTTCTTATTTTTTAACGGAGTGTCTTCATGCGCAATAAAAGGACCAATTCCAATCATATCCGCATCCAGTTCTCTGAAAAACAAAATATCATCGGCTAAGGACTCTGTTGTTTGTTCGGGCAGACCTGCCATAATTCCCGTACCCCTCTCAAATCCTGCTTTTTTAATGTTTTCAAGACACTTCAGCCTGTTTTCAAAGCTCATTTGAGGGTTTAATTTCTCATACAAGTTTTTATCGGTTGTTTCAATTCGCAAAAGATATCTGTCAGCACCGGCATCTTTATAAAGGCAGTATTCTTCTTCGGTCTTTTCTCCGATACTAAGAGTCAGAGCAAGGTTTAATGATTTTATTTCCTGTATGATTTTTGCCATAGTTTGAGCATCATAAACATTATTTTCTCCTGATTGGAGAACGACTGTCTTGAAACCTAATTTTGCTGCATTATTGGCGGTTTCAATAATTTCTTCGGGTTCTAAAGTGTATCTGTGCAAATTTTTATTGTCTTTCCTTAGTCCGCAGTATAAACAATTGTTTTTGCAGACGTTTGAGAATTCAATCAAAGCCCGCAGGTGGACTTCATCACCTACGTATTTTTTTCTGACTTCGTCAGCGGCGAAAAAAAGCTCTTGATTGCAGTTATTATTTTCGAGCAACGAAATAATCTGCTCTTTTTCAAGCGCATGGGTTGTTTTGGCTTTGTTAATCAGTTCTTTCATCGTGTTTTTTTACTTTTTCAAAAATATCACTAAAATATATTTCAGGAATCTAATTGAAATTTTATCCCAAAAACCCCTCCGTATGGTGTAAAAATAATTCAAAACATAAAGTTTTGGAGAAAGTTTTCCGATTCTCCATGTAGAGGAGAGCCCTTCTTGCAGGAAAAGTAGAAACAAGAGCTGAAAAATTAAATGGCGGTTAATACTATTTATAACGGCATATACCCTATTAATATACACCCGTATATTAAACCTGCGGGTAATAAAGCTGATGAAAAACCTGCCGAAACCGTTTCTGAGGAAACGCGGCAGGAACAAAATCCGTTTGATAAAAACAAGGACGAAAATTCCGGCTCCCAAAAGGAATTTAAATCCTCTATGGATTACTCGTCAGGCAGAGTTAATATCACCCAGATTATTGCCGATTTCAGAAATACCCTTATAGCTGTTGCAGCTCCTAAAGACGTTGAGCAGGAAGTGGCTAATTATCTTGAACTGGCTGAACTTCAATCTCAAAAACAAAAACCTTCGGAAACAGTAATAAAATCAGACCTTAAAAATGCCGCATACATTCTTGACGACTATATATCCAAAACATTAAACCGCAATTCAAAAGTTGTGCTGAACTGGGTGGACACCCTGCTTCTTCAAAAAGTTGACTACAAAGCCCCTACAAAAGAGACAGCTACGGTTGAAACAAAAACTGCCGAAACAAAACCTTTAATAATTCCGTCCAAAACTGTTGATGTTCCTACCGTTGAAAACCCTCTTATTTCCGAAGAAACTATGGTTCAAAAGCCCAAGTCTCCTGCAGAAAAGTTAATAGATATAAGATTAATTAACATTAACAGAAAAATAGAGAACTTTATTGAAGAGGAAGATTACGAAAATGCCTTAATTTCCTGCGAAAAAGGATTAAAAACAGCTCAAAAATCCGGTCGCAATGATGTTACCGCTAATTTATACATGGATATGGCTTTTATCTGTGATGAAATGCAAAACCCTGCAAAAGCGCTCGAGAATTACAATAATGCGGCTGAAGCCTTCAAAAACCTTAACGACACTGAAAACGAAGCAAAAGCTCATTACAACATGGCAACGATTTATGATGATGCGGGCAAAATTTATCCGGCTCTCGATCATTATTTTTACGCTCTCTCTCTTGACGGTGAGCTGGAAAATATAAAAGGACAGTCGCTTTCACTCAACAATATCGGTAACGTCTATTCTACAATGGAAGAATATAAAACAGCACTGGATTTCTATAAACAGGCATATGCTCTTGCCGGTGAAATCAGCGACAATGAAGGCAGAGGAACAATTTTAAGCAACGTAGCGGCAGTTTTTCGAGATACCGGCAATGATGTAAAAGCGCTTGAATATTATAAAAATTCAATTAAATTCGATAAAATTGCTGAAAATATTGAAGGATATGCAAAAAGCCTTGAGCAGGCAGGCGATATTCTTGCAAGAAACGGCGAAACTGCAAAAGCGGCAAAGCTTTATCAGAATTCAATCAATGCAGGAAAATCGGTAGGCGATGATGACTGGGTTGAAAGGATTGAATATAAGCTGGAAAGATTGCGGGCATAAAAAAAGCGGGGGTTAGCCCGCTTTAAATTCTGTTTTCAGATTAATTTTAAAAATTAAACATAGAGCTCGTGAGCTTTTTTAGCTTTTTTCAAGCCGTGAAAAGCTCTGATGCCGGGGTATTTTGCTGAAGGTCCGAGTTCCTGTTCAATTCTGATAAGCTGATTGTACTTAGCTATTCTGTCAGTTCTTGAAGCTGAACCTGTCTTGATTTGACCGGAATTCGTTGCTACAGCCAAATCAGCTATAAATGTGTCTTCAGTTTCGCCTGAACGGTGGCTGATAACTGCCGTATAATCTGCCTGCTGAGCTAAGTTAATAGCGGCAAGTGTTTCGCTTAAAGTACCGATTTGGTTGACCTTAATTAAAATGCTGTTGCCTATGCCTTTAACAATGCCTTCAGCAAGTTTTTTAGTGTTTGTTACAAACAAATCATCGCCTACAAGCTGAATTCTGTCACCGAGAACGTCTGTTAACAATTTCCAGCCTTCCCAGTCATCTTCAGCCATGCCGTCTTCGATTGAGATAATAGGGTATTTGTCGCAGAGGTTTTTCATGAAATCGACCATTTGAGCTTTATCAAAAGCTTTTCCTTCGCCGTCAAGTACGTATTTGCCGTTTTCATAAAGTTCTGAACTTGCAACGTCAAGCGCAAGCTTGATATCGTTGGTTGTATATCCGGCTTTTTCAATAGCGGTGATGATTACTTCAAGAGCTTCTTCGTTTGAGGTCAAATTAGGAGCAAATCCGCCTTCGTCACCCACGGAAGTAGCAAGCCCTTTTGCTTTTAATACTGATTTGAGGCTGTGGAAAGTTTCGGCTCCCCATCTGATGGCTTCCTGAAAGTTCGGTGCGCCGACAGGAGCAATCATGAATTCCTGAATGTCAACGTTATTGTCGGCGTGAGCTCCGCCGTTGATAATGTTCATTAATGGAACGGGAAGAGTTATTGCGTTTATGCCGCCTAAATATCTGTAAAGAGGAATTTCAAGCGCGTTTGCCGAAGCTCTTGCGCATGCAAGGCTGACGCCGAGAATAGCATTTGCGCCGAGCTTTCTTTTATTTTCGGTTCCGTCAAGATTAATCATTGTGGAATCGATTTCGTGCTGATTGCTTGCGTCATGGTCGATAAGTTCCTTGGCAATTATTTGATTAACGTTTTCAACTGCCTGAAGAACGCTTTTTCCGCCGTAGCAGGATTTATCTTCGTCTCTGAGTTCAAGCGCTTCGTATATTCCTGTGCTTGCGCCGGACGGAACAGCCGCTCTGCCCATTGCGCCGCTTGATACATGCACATCGACTTCAACAGTCGGGTTGCCTCTTGAATCCAAAATCTGTCTTGCTTTGATGTCTTCAATAAATTTCTGGGTTTTTTCAGAAGCCATAGGAACGTACCTCCTGTAATTTAATAAAGTAAGTTGTTTGGGTTGGGACAGTTAGGCCACTTCGCCTGCATTGCCGCCGTTTTCTTTTTCGGCAACGGCGTTGAGCG
>CAZEDP010000036.1:0-11565 GCA_964511035.1 uncultured Gammaproteobacteria bacterium | reverse complement strand
TTGCTCAGTGAGACGATTTCCTTTTGCAGCTCTATTTGTTTATCGAGACTGATTACGTTAAAATACACTCCCGCAACAAGCGAAGTTAAAGAAATATAAGCAGATTTTTCGTCATATCGAACGGCTTCAAGCTCTTTAGCTTTTTGAATTGTTGCATCTCTGTTTTTTCTCCACAGATCGAGTTCATAATTTGCGCTAAGAGGGAAAGTAAAAGTGTTTTTTGTATAGGCAGAACCCGGAAAAGTTCCCATTGAGACATTGCCTGATGTTTTTTGTCTTAAATAATCACCGCCAAGCGTTATCACAGGAAATTCCTTTCCGAGTGACTGTCGAACAAGAGCCTGAGTTTCAAGGACTTTTAATGTCGCGATTTTTAGGTCATGGTTTGAAGCCGCGGCTTTCATAATGTAACCGTCTAATACAGGGTCTTTGAACTTGCTCCACCAGTCTTTGTTTATGTATTTTGCTTTGTTGTTTTCAAGAGCATTTTTGTAAATCTTTGGATTGGGTTTAATTTTAACCGTTTGTGCGCTTAATGCGGGAAAATTTACGCTCATTACGCACATTATGGTTATTAATACAGTGATTTTTATTTTGTTCATAATATATATTTCCTCGAAAAATTAATATTCACCGTGCTGCTCATCAGAACCTTTATCTTCATCCGATTTGTCCCTTATTTTCGATATGAGAATATAAAGAACCGGTACGAGCAAAAGATTAAATACTGTTGAAAACAGCATGCCTCCAAAAACGGCTGTTCCCATGGAGTTACGGCTTGCCGCACCGCTTCCTGTTGCCAGTACGAGAGGCAGTATGCCGAGCATAAATGCGAGAGAAGTCATAATAATCGGTCTGAAACGGATTTTTGACGCTTCTACAACGGCATCGACTGTTGAATATCCCTGTGCCCGCAGCTGGTTTGCAAATTCGACAATAAGAATGGCATTTTTGCTGGCAAGACCAATCAGCATAACAAGACCTATCTGACAAAATACGTCATTTTGAAGACCCCGCACAAGCTGTGCCGCCATTGCTCCGAACATTGCAAGCGGAATTGCAAGAAGAATGATAAACGGATTAACAAAACTTTCGTATTGAGCCACGAGAATTAAATAAACGAAAACCAGACTCAGTGTGAAAATTAATGCCGCCTGTGCGCCTGATTCGAGTTCCTCCCTTGCTGTTCCCGACCATACAAATGACATGCCCGAAGGAAGGACTTTTTTTGCAATTGATTCCATTTCGGCAATTGCCTGTCCCGTGCTGAAACCGGGCTTTGGCGTACCGTTTATTTCGGTTGACCTGAAAAGGTTATAGTGAGTAATAATTTGCGGGGTGTAAGCCTGTTTTGAACTGAGCAGGTTAGAGAGCGGTATCATAGCTCCGTTTTGAGAACGTATATAAAATTCACCAATTTTCTTTGGGTTGGTGCGGAACTGCTTATCCGCCTGCACATATACTCTGTAAACCCTGTTAAGGTAATCAAAATCGTTTACATACATTGAGCCCAAAAATATCTGCAGAGTGCTGTAAATATCCTGAAGCGATACATTGAGCTGTTTTGCCTTGAACCTGTCAACGGTTATCTGAAGCTGCGGGTCATTAGAGGTAAAGCTCGAAAAAAGCCCCGAAAGTACGGGGGATTTATATCCCTGCATTACAATTCCCTGTGTTGCCATGCTTATGGTGTTGAAATCATGTCCGCTTTCGTCAAGGATTTCGAACTGGAAACCGCCTACCGAACCGTCGCCGTGTATTGCGGGAGGTTCAAACGGTACTATTATTGCATCGGGAATTGCCATTAATCTGCCTCTTAATTCGTTTACGATTGCAGCAGACGAATGTTTTTTCCCTTTTCTTTCTTCAATCGGTTTTAAGCGGATGAATAATGTCCCTTTATTTGGTCCGCTTCCCGTGAAACTAAAACCCGCCACCGAAAAAGAGCCTGCCACGTCAGGTGTTTGGGCAAGTACCATTTCGACTTTTTCAATTATTTTCTGGGTTGCTTCAACAGAAGTGCCTTCCGGCGCCTGTACCATCGTTATGATAAAGCCCTTGTCTTCGTTAGGTATAAAAGCAGTCGGAACTGCCTTATAAATGAAAAACGTTATTGCCGTTATAAGAAGAAACGCGCTTACTGCAAGTCTCCTGTATCTAACGACAGACTTTAATGTATTGTGATATTTTTCTCTGGTATCGAAAATAAACTTGTTTATTCTTTCAAATATCGGCGGGAGCTTATGTTTGTGTCCGAGAAGCAGGGCTGACAGTGCCGGCGTCAAGGTAACGGCGCAAAATAGCGATATTGCTATTGCAAACGCTATGGTTAAAGCAAACTGCTTGTACAATTGTCCCGTTGTTCCCGGGAAAAACGATATGGGCACAAAAACTGTTATAAGCACGAGCGAAGTTGCTACAACGGCGCTGAATACTTCTTTCATCCCTTCTATTGAGGCTTCAAAAGCGGACATTCCTTTTTCTCTCATGAACCTTTCGATGTTTTCAATGACAACAATCGCATCATCAACAACAAGACCGGTTGCAAGCGTTATCCCGAACAAGGTTAACGTATTGATTGAAAAACCGAATATTTTTATGAAGATAAACGTTCCTATTAAGGAGACGGGGATTGTAACTGCCGGTATGAGGGTAGTTTTCCAGTCCTGAAGGAAAACGAAAATAACCGTGAGAACAAGCAAAATTGACCATGCGAGAGTTTTTAAAACTTCCTTGATTGAATCATTAACAACCTGCGTGGCATCGACAACTTCAACTATCTCAAGCCCGGGCGGGAAATTTTTTTGTAATCTCGTTATTTCTTTTTTTACATTTTTAGCCACGTCAAGAGCATTTGCGTTTGGAAGCTGAAATACAGCCAACCCGACGGCATCTTTTCCCGCAAAGCGAAGTTTGGACGAATAACTTTCGGCTCCGAGTTCGGTCCTTCCTACATCTTTTAATCTTACAAGAGTTCCGCCCGAGCTCCTTTTTACCACCAGATTATCAAACTGGCTAGAGTTTTCAAGCCTTCCCGCGACTTTAACGCTCATTTGAATTGCCTGATTTATATCAATCGGAGGCTGACCGATTTGTCCGGCGGCTACCTGCACATTCTGCTCTTTAAGAGCATTGATAACGTCATTAGCAGACAGATTCCGGCGAGCCATTTTATCGGGATCGAGCCAAAGCCTCATTGCAAATTTTCTTTCGCCGAAAATAAATATATTTCCTACATCTTTGACTCTTTTTAATGAATCTTTAATAAAACGGTCAGTATAATTGCTTATGAAAGCGTTGTCATACTTGTTGTCTTTTGCGTAAAGACCGTATATAAGCACCATTGCGGAAGAATTTTTTTCAATCTGTATTCCGGTTGTTTTAACCTCGGCAGGAAGGCGAGCTGACGCAGCCTGAACTCTGTTCTGTACGTCAATTAGCGCTGCATCGAGATTTCTTCCCTGATTAAAAACAACGTTAATTGTGCTGGTACCGTCATTACTGCTCGTTGAAGTTATATATTTCATTCCCTCAACGCCGTTTATTTCCTGCTCAAGCGGTGTAGTAACGGCGGATTCGACTACCTGAGCATTTGCGCCGATATAATTAGTTGTTACGGTAATTTGCGGAGGCGCAATTTCCGGATATTGAGCTACCGGAAGAAGCGGTATGCATATGAGTCCTACGAGAACCAGGATTATTGAGCAGACACCTGCAAAACGGGGACGTCTGACGAAAAATTCTATAAACATTACTTCATCCCCTTCCCTAAAACAGTAACGGGCGCGCCGTCCATGAGCTTCTGGATGCCCTGTGAAACAATCCTTTCACCTGCTTTTAATCCTTCAAGCACGACAAATTTATCGTCCTGAAGTTCGCCAATTTTGACGGGCTGTTGCTTAACAAAAGTTTGCTTGTCTTTTTCCGTAATGATATAAACAAAATCCTGTCCGCCGAAATGGCTGACGGCTGATGCAGGCACTAAAATACCGGGCGAGCGGCTGTAAATTATTCTGGCTTTTACAGATTGGTCTGCCTTGAAAATTCCTTCGGGATTTGAAAGGACAGCTTTAACCAGTATAGTTTGGCTGTCAGTATTAACACTGGGAGAAACAAAAGATATACTTGAACTTCCCGCCACTTTATCGTTATCGTCCAAAACTTCGACAGTGAGACCCTTTTTAAGGGTTAACGCTTTTTCAGTGGGGAGTTCGACATTTATTTCAAGCGGATTATTTTCGGTAACGCTGATGAGCTGATTAACCGGCAGAACGTAGCTTCCGACTTTTACCGGAATATCACCGACGACACCTGAAAAAGGAGCCGAGATTTTGTAATACTGAAGCTGGACTGCCTGTTGGTTTGAATTATAAAGAGCTCTTTTGTAGCCGCTGCGGGCAGATTCAACAGCTGATTTCTGAGCGTTTATTTGAGCGGTATTTGCGTCTAAATCAGCTTTTGCCTGATTATACGCATCTGTATATTTTTCGTAATCCTGCTGACTGACTGCCTTTTTTTCAAAAAGAGCGGAGTATCGTTCATAGAGCTCTTTGTTCATGGCAAGATTTGATTCAAGAGCCTTTCTTTGTTCTTCATAATTCAAAAGAATGTTTTCCGACTGTGTAATCCCTGATTTTGCAGCGGCTGCGTCAGCTTTGCTTGAATTTACTGCCGCTAACTGTTGGCTGTTATCGATAAGCATAAGAGGCTGCCCTTTTGCGACATGGTCACCGGGCTTTACGAAAATATCGGCAATCTGTCCGGCGACTCTCGGCTGAAGCGCGACAGAACGGCGTGAAATTAATGCCGCCTGATAAACATCAGATTGAGCAACAGGAACTTTTTCCAGAACAACAGCTTCCACGGGGAGTCCGCCCTGCATTTTTTGAGCAGCGGGAGGTTTGCACGCGCTCAGAGATAGCATTAAACTCAATGAACATGCGGCAATTAATAAATTTTTCACATTTTTTTTCATATATTTTTCCTTTATAAATTTTCATTGGCGTACTGAGCATTTTTTAAACCTGAAATAATGATTTCAAGAATTACCGAAACATCTTTCGACAAAATTGATTTCACTTCATCCGTTGATAAATCAGTCCGGTGTTCAATGGAATATTTCAAGTCGTATGGAGGCATAAAACCTTGTAATCCAACGCTTATTACTTGGGACAGTCGCCTGTAATCGTCAAAAGGGCGGATTCCATTGTTTTTTGCGGCTAATTCAAGAAGATATTGAAGATTGTCATACCATTTTTGAATTATGTACTCATTTTCGAATTTATGTTTGTAACTGGTTAACAATTGGGCAATATAAGTACGAATATTTGCAGTAGCCATATCAAATATTAATAAAATGCTTCTGTGAAGCAAGCCCCTTAGTTCTTCAAGGTAGGGCGGCTTGGCAGTTTTAAGCTGCTCCTCCATGCCTGCGAGAAGCAAAATTGCGTTTCGTTCAATGACTGCTTTAAGAATATCGTCCTTATTTATAAAATCCAGATACACACTGGCTTTGCTTATTCCGATGTGTTTTGCGATATCTTCTACCGAAGTTTTTTCATACCCTTTTTGAGTAAAAATTATTTGGGCAGCATCTATGATGTCTTGTCTGCGATTAATTTGTTTTTTCGGTCGAGCCATAATCAAACCTTATTTTTAAATAATTAATGACATTTTTATTATTTTCGTCAATTATTATAATTTTTGACGAATTTGTATTTCATGTCAATAACTATTTTAAAAACCTGAATTTACCCTCAAAAATACTTTGTCCTCTGTGTTATACTTTTTTTGATTAATTTTAAATTACGTTACATACTTATGAATTCAACCGTTTTAGAAATTGAGAATATCGGAAAAGTTGTTTTTAAACAGAGCTTAAAAGCTAAAAGTTTAAGAATAACGGTAAAACCATACGAAAATGTAGTTGTTTCAATGCCAAAGTGCTTGCCGTTAAAACAAGCTCACGATTTTGTAATGCAAAAGCAGGACTGGATTTTAAAAAATCTTGAAAAAATGCGCGAATATGAGGGCATGCAAAATACATTTGATGAAAACGGGATTTTCAGGACAAGAGAACATGAACTAAGGATTAATCAACATTCTCAGCAGCTTTTTAAATTCAGTGTTAAAAACGGTTTTATTGATTTTTATTATCCGCAAAATCTTGATATAAAATCCGAAATAGTGCAATCTGCAGTTAAAAATGCCGTTGAAAAGGCTTTGCGTAAAGAAGCAAAAGAATATCTTCCGCAAAGAACTGCAAAACTGGCAAAAGAACATTGTTTAAGCTATAAAAAAGTGTTTGTAAAAAACCAGAAAACACGCTGGGGCAGTTGCTCGAGAGTTAATAACATCAACCTTAATATTCATCTTATGCGCCTGCCTGACGAGCTGATAGATTACGTAATCCTGCATGAGCTTGTTCATACTCTTGAAAAAAATCATGGCAAAAAGTTCTGGGCAAAGCTCAATGAGCTGACCGGCAGTGCAAAACACTTTGATAAAGAGCTGAAAGCATACAAAATAAGACTGAATTAAAGTTGTATACTAAACGCATAATTTTATTCGTCATGTTGAGTGAAACGAAACATCTCAAGATCTGTGATAATGAGATGTTTCGGCATTGCCTCAGATTACGATGTCAATTTATTTAATGCGTTTACTATATAAGATAAATTTAATATTTTCTTAATTATTCAGCTAGCAATTTTGAATTATTATTTGTTTTCGGAATAATCCCTTGATGTAGATTTTAGCGCAGTTCGTTTTTATAGTATAAATAACTTAATGTTAATTTATGTAAAAATTTGGGAATAAAACTAGCAATATTAAAAGCTCGGGTACTTTATTTATATATACCGTATTTAATATATGTCATTTTTCATAATAAATATTAAAATCTATTATGAAAATAAAAGGGTAAAGACAATGACTTTAATCGTAACTTTAAAAATACCTGATGGTCTTGTAATAGCTGGTGATAGCTTAGCTACAATCACTTCTCAATATCAATTTGATGGAATTGTAGACAGTGTTTGCTCTAAATGTGGAAATCCAAATCAAAATAGGCTTCCTCCAATTCCAATTCCAATAACAACTTCAACTTTTCCATATGCACAAAAAGTATTCCCCTTTTTAAGCAAATATGGAATAGGCATATATGGATTAGGATTATTAGCAGGTAAGACAATTTACTATATTCTTAGAGAGTTAGAAAATACTATTGATAAATCTGAATATCAAAATATAAATCAAGTAGCAACCTTAATCAGCAATCATATCCATACTCTTTTAAAATCAGACATTGATATAAATACACTCAAGTCACCTATTATCGGTTTTCAGATTGTCGGTTATGACAATGATAATCTAGGTAAAATTATGGCGATAGATATAGGGAATAGCATAATTACAGAGGATATAACTTCGTTGGGATATGTATTAAGAGGGCAAACTAATGTAGCCACATCAATTTTAAGTATTCCATCTAATACACAATATGGTAGTTTTTCGCTTCAAGATGCAGTTGATTACGCCATATTTTTAATAAATACAACAGCATCATTTCAAAGATTTACAAATATGATACCAAATGTAGGTGGTAGTATTGATGTTGCTTTAATTACACCATTCGATGGTTATAAATGGATTTATCAGAAGAAAATAGGCGAATTAAAAGGAGCATAAAATATGAGAAATCGCAAAAAAGAAGAACCACAAAAAACAGTTATTCATCCAGATTATTATAAGATAGATGGGCTAACTGCTATTGTTGAAAAAGACGGAACAATTGAATATACCGAACATAAAAATGGTAAAAAAGTTCGTTCTTGGCAAAATGAATTAACTAAGAATTGCTTGGCTTAACACCATATCAAACATATTATTCTTACGGTTATTGTATCTAAAGCAGAACTCATTAACATAATTCTGTAAATAGTCTGCTGAAACGTGGTGATAAATCCCTAAGATGCCACGTTTTAAAGTCGCCCAAAAGCTTTCAATGTTGTTAGTATGAACAAAACCATCTGTAAAGGCTTCTTGATGGTCAATAGTGAAATGTAAATGATTTGTTCTCTTTAATCTGTTATATCCTGAAAATTCATCAGTAATAACAACATTAGAACTTTTACAGACTTCATCCAAAATACTCATTAACTGTTTACCAGTGAGTTTTTGACCGTTGTTATCAGGCATAGCAACTTTAGCGTGTATTTGTTTACCGTTTCTGTCAACAACTCCGACAACTGGAGTTTTCTTTGTTCCTCTGCCTCTTTTATTGTTATCGTCATCGTCTTTATGATTGTTCTTGCGTGGCTTGCCACCGATATAACATTCATCGATTTCAATAATAGTGTCGATAAATTCTTTGTTTTCTTGATTACCCATTGCTGTACGGATTTGTTTTAACATTCTCCACGCTGTTTTATAGGTAACTCCTATTTCTCTTTGTAGCTGATAGCCTGAAATGCCTTTCTTTCCGTTTAAAAACAAATGAAGAGCATACATCCATTTTCTTAAATCTGTATCAGATTTTTCAAATATTGTGTCTTTAAAGATTGAAAAACTACTATTACAGCCGTTACAATGAAAAAACTTCGGTCTGCCTTTTTCGACAGAAACTCTATCACTACCGCAATGATTACATCTTAGCCCGTTTGGATACCTGATTTTAATAAAGTGTTTAATAACGGCTTCTTCTGTCGGAAATTTGTTTAAAAATTCAAAGAAATTCATGCTTTAAAATCCTTATATAATCTAATTTATGAACTAATTATACAAGAATAAATTATCTATGTCAAGGGATGATACCGTTTGTTTTTATAAATATATAAGATAAACAAAAGGTTAAAAGTTAAGAGGCAAAAGAAATTGGAGGGTTTCTAAAACAAAGTTTAACAGCAGATTCAATGCTCCCCATAGTCTGGTCAAAGAAGTAAAATTATCTCTCAAGCGAATTACATTAAACTAATATCATTTTGATAGACCTCCCTTTAGGAACAAGGGAGGTCTTAAATGTTTAAACTTCGGCATTTTCCTGTTCGCAAACAGCGGCTTTTTTCCTAAGGTCTTTGATGCTCAAACCTATTCTGTGCTCCTGCGGAGTGAATTTTTTGATGAGGACTTCGATTTCTTCTCCGACAGTGAGTTCATTGAACGGGTTAATCATCTGGTCTGACATTTCAGCGGCAGGAAGCAGAGCTTCAACACCGGGGAAAATCCCCACAAATGCTCCGAAAGACGTTATTTTATTGACCGTACCTTTAATTATCTGACCTTCTTTGAATTCGCCTTCTATCTTAACCCACGGATTTTCTTCCATTCTCTTAAGGCTCAAGCTAATTCTGTTTTGCTCGTTATCAATGTTTAGGATTTTAACAGTGACTTTTTGTCCGACTGATAGAATATCGGAAGGATGGCGGACACGCTGCCATGACATTTCCGAAATCGGCAGAAGCCCGTCAATGCCGTTTATGTCGATAAATACGCCGAAATCGGCAATTCTAACGACTTCGCCTTCAACTTCCTGATCAAGCTCAAGACTTGCAATAACTTCCAGTGCTATTCTCTCTCTTTCTTCAGCCATTGCCTGTCTTTGGCTCAATATCAGTTTATTTTTCTGAGGATCAAGTTCAAGGACTTTAACCTCGATATCCATCCCGATAAGATTATCGTGCGCATTGCCTGTTCTCAGTTGGCTGGAAGGAATGAAACCTCTCAAATCGAATACTTTAACCAGAACGCCGCCTTTAATTGAGGACAATATTTTTGCGCTCACCAGTTTTCCGGAATTTTTGAGCTCTTCAAGCTGAGCCCAGCTTCTTGCCTGCGAAACTTTCTTAAGTGACAGGGTAATCTGTCCTTCATCATCTTCTTCTTTTATAATGTAAAATTCTTTTTCTTCACCCACGTTTATAACATCTTCGACTCTTTCGAAAGGAAGATTGGAAAGCTCTCTTAAAGGCACGATAGCTTCAGTTTTAGCTCCTATATCAACAAGTACGCCGTTTTTTTCTATTTTTACAACGGTTCCTTTAACGAGTTCCGATACTTTTGCGCTGCAGCTGAATGACTTATTAAGCAGTTCTTCAAATTCGGCAAATTGTTGTGCTTTCTCGGGTGTTGTTTTAATTGACACGATTATTCTCCTATGCGTTGTATTATTTCTTCTATTACGAAATCCGGTGTGGATGCTCCGGCAGTTATTCCTATTTTAGAGGCTTTGCTGATTAAATCTTTGTACTTGTCGATATCCTGAGCGGTTTCAATGTGAAGCGTGTTTACCCGTTCGTTCAGGATTTGAACAAGGTGCAGGGTATTAGCGCTTGATTTGCTTCCCGCGACAATCATAAGTTCAACTCCGTTTGCCAGTTCAAGCGCCGACTGTTGTCTGTATATTGTTGCAGGACAAATAGTATTGAAAACCCTTAATTCTTTAGAATAAGAGGCAATTATTTTGACAATATCTTTAAAATTTTCTGCTAAGCCCGTTGTTTGAACCACAACTCCGATTTTTTTATCTTTTCTAAATTCTTCCGCGTACAGCTCAACTTCTTCGGGAAGAGAAATAACAACGGACGGTTTTCCGGCAAGCTCATCGGCATTTGCTTTTATTCCTGTTACTTCAGGGTGAGTGGGCTTGCCGATAATAACGACTCTGTAACCTTCGATAGCAAGCTGCTTAGCTTTGTCCTGAACAAATTTTACGTCAGGGCAGGTTAAATCGACAACGCAGCATCCTTTGTCCTCCAGTTGTTTAAAAGTTTCCGGTGCTGCACCATGCGTTCTTATAATAAATATGCCCGAAGGATTTTCCGGTATTTCATAAACGGTTTTAATCCCCATTTCGCCTAAATATTCAATAACCTGACTGTTATGTATCAGTTCGCCTAATATTTGAATATTTTTTTCGGGATTATCCTGTTTGGTTTTTATTGCTAAATCTACTGCTCTTTTGACACCGTGGCAAAATCCGGCATATTTCGCAAGTTTTATCTCTTTTTTGATGAGGTTCAGAACTTTCAGCTCCTAACGTTTAAATTCTCCCGATATCCGAAATGAAGGAATTTCAAGAGTATAACAAGGTTTATACCATGTAAAAAATTCTAATGCAATATTTACAAAAGGGGATAAATGGGGTAGTTTCACAGTTGCAGTAAGTTTGCTGCTTTAAGTTTATAAAATATTCTTATGCCATCAACCCGCCAAAAACTGTCATGCCGAAGCATGTATCATTTTTAATAATTTTATTTTTGATATTCGGCATCTTACCGACATTGACTAACTGCTTATTGACTTTGAACCGACATTACGAGCGAAGCGCGGCAATCTCATTCCTCTTCCCAGTCTGTCATCCCGTGCTTGACACGGGATCGCAATGTCGTATCCCCATATTTTTTCTTTTATGCTTTCCTGAAGCATTCCTCAATGCAAAACAGCTTTATTCGCTGATGTTCAGGATCTTGCCAGCGTAAAACCACACACCCAAAAGCTTTTTATAGGTACTTTTTGTTACTATATGTTTCGACATCTGAAGCTGTCGACCATATTTTCTGTTTTGAA
>CAZEDP010000035.1:0-11619 GCA_964511035.1 uncultured Gammaproteobacteria bacterium | reverse complement strand
AATCTTCAGCGCCTTTTGCTTCAGGTTTTTCTTTATCCGCTTTTTTAAATATCGCCTTAGCTAAATCAACCTTTTTCTTTAAAAATCCGTAAAGTACATAACTCGCATTAGATATTTTATTTTCTGAAATTTTTGCAGCCATTTCTTTATCGTACAATTCAAAAAGGGCGGAAACATTTTTCCATTCTTTTAAATCCCTTTGAACAACTTTTTCAAGAAATTCAAAGAATATCAAAGATTCGCTTGCATTTATACACTTCGCTGTAAGCAGATGTGTTTTCAGGAAAGAATAAATCTTAGTTTTTGAGTCGTCAAATTTCATGTAGTTTTCCAGTGAATTTGTGACCTGATTCAATATTGAACTTGAGCTGTTTCTGATAAGAATCCCCTTCAGCATATTAAGGCTTTTGCGTCTTATGAGCTCATCGTCAACGGCAAGAGCCCCTGCCATTTTTGCAGCTGCTTTATCTTGACGAACAACATGTGTATATAAAGCCAAGTCATAAAGCGCCTGAGCGTTTCCTTTGAGTTTATCAATCGCAATGTCGGATATCTCGGTAATGCATTTTTCATTATGAGTTCCAAGCACTTTTTCATACAGCCATGAAAATTCTTTAGTACTCAAATTGCGGTCGGATTTTAAAATTTTAAATGCATTATCCGCTGAAAGACCGAATTTCCTTATCATGTTTGCTGAATTACAAATACTGCCAAGACTGCCAAAATTAATTTCTGTTTTGGCTTCACATGTATTAGCAGATACAGGAGTATTCAAGAGCTGACTTTGATAATTATTTGTTTGTCTGCAACTATTTTTTTGAACTAAATAAGGATTAAAACTTACTTTCATAACGATTCCCTTACAAATTACCTTTGTAAGATTTAAACCCCGACAAAATATTTGTTGCGGTTTTTCAAATATCTATGAAACAAAATTTTACATTTGAAGCAAAAGGGGAAATTTATTTGTAACTTTACAGTATAATAATTGAGCTTTAAGACTTAAAAAGGGAGGATTATTTATGAAAATTTTAGGAATCAGCTCAGGTGTCAATTTTTCAAATAAGGACATTTATCCAGCATCATTTCAAAATAAAACTCTGGAAATTAAAGATATCAAAAAAATTGACAAATGCCCAAATAATATAAGATTGTTAGGAGACACGCTGGTAATAGATACAGATACCAACATTGCAGCTATATCAGGGTTTAATACCGGAACAACAACCCTAACAAAAATATTTTTAGAGGATACTGATGTCCCCATTCAAATTCATGGCAACCCTGCAGAGATAGCTCAAGCCCTTTACACCAAAGCCTAAGATAAAGAAAAAATTTCCTTAACCTTATTAATGACTTCTTCGGTCTTTACAGTTAACTGCTCACCGGTCATGCGGATTTTAACTTCCACAAGACCGTCATTTATTGTTTTGCCGACAGTAATTCTTATCGGGAAACCTATCAGTTCAGAGTCTTTAAACTTAAATCCGGCTCTTTCGTCTCTATCGTCAATAACTGTTTCGATACCTTCGGCAAGACACTTGTTATAAAGCTCGTTTGCCGTATTCATTTGAAGCTCGTCGTTAATGTTTATCGGGACTACTTCAACCTGATAAGGAGCAATAGACATGGGCCACTTGATTCCGTCCTTGTCATGGAACCTTTCGATTGCAGCCGAGGCCGTCCTCGAAATCCCTATACCGTAACAGCCCATTATAAAAGTCTTTTCTTCCCCGTTTTCGTCCGTATAGGTTGCGTTCATTTTTGAGGAGTATTTTGTTCCGAGCTTAAATATATTCCCTACTTCTATTCCTTTGGTGACTTCGAGAGTTCCGCCGCACTCAACGCAGATTTCGCCTGCTTCGACAAGTCTTATATCTGCTGTAAGCGTCGGCAGTTCCAAATCCTTGCCCCAGTTTGCTCCTACAAGATGTTTGTCAGTTTCGTTAATACCGACTATGAAGTTTTTAAGCTCTTTGACCGTCTCATCGGCAACAACTCTGACTTTTACGCCTTTTGGACCGATAAAACCGGGCTTTCCTGAAAGTCCGCAATTTTTCAGCAGTTCTTCAGTTTCTTCATAACTTGCGATTCTTATTTCATTTGCGCCAAGCGCATTTTGCAGTTTGACTTCTTCAACTGCCTTATCGCCCCTAATAAGAGCCAAAACAGGTTTACCGTCGGCTATATAAACAAGAGTTTTACAGATGACGGATTTAGGAACTTTGAAAAATGTCGATAAATTATCGATTGTTTTAATACTTGGTGTATCGGCGATTTTGCTTTCGGCAAATTTGCCGTCGGTTTCCGCAGGAAGAAGTTTTGACACGGCTCTGTTTGAGTTCGCCGCATAACTGCACTTATTGCAGTAAAAAACGTCATTCTCACCGCTGTCGGTTTGTGTCAGCACCATGAATTCATGGCTGACGCTGCCGCCGATTGCGCCACTGTCGCTCTGAACCATTCTTGTTTCAAGTCCGCATCTGTTAAATATATTGGTATATGCAGTAATCATTTTGTTATAGGTATCGTCTAAGCATTCTTCAGACGTATGAAAGCTGTAAGCGTCTTTCATTATGAACTCTCTACCCCTTAAAAGTCCGAAACGCGGACGGATTTCATCTCTGAATTTGCTTTGAATCTGGTATAAATTAACGGGGAGCTGTCTGTATGACTTGATTTCGTTTTTGGCAAGGTCTGTTATGATTTCTTCATGGGTTGGTCCCAGAGCCAATTGTCTGTCATGCCTGTCTTTTAATCTCATGAGCTCTTTGCCGTATGCATCCCACCTTCCTGATTCCTGCCAGAGTTCCGAGGGCTGAAGAATAGGCATCAAAAGTTCCTGCGCGCCCGATTTGTCCATTTCGTCGCGGACTATGTCTTCGATTTTTTTCAAAACCCTTTTCATTAAAGGCATATATGTATAAATGCCGGGAGCAAGTCTTCTGATATATCCTGCTCTTAACAAGAATTGATGACTGACGACTTCGGCATCGGCAGGAGTTTCTTTAAGGGTAGTAACAAACAAAGATGACATTTTCATAACAGAAGCCCTCTATAAGTCTTTGATTACAGTTATTTATATTAACACAAAGCCGAATTTGATATTTGTAAGTTTTTTTATCAAACCTTTTGTGAATATTTTTGCCACAGGTTCAAAGATGACTCAACCTCTTGCTTATACAATCCCGGGTAATTCATATGTTTAAATGCCTCTTCATCTTTTGACAAGGCTTCCAGTGCAGTTATAATTTTATATGTTCTTTGCCTGTCAACTTGCCGTGGAGAACTGACTTCATTTAAAGCCATAGCCATGTGTTTCAACCCTATAGCAGAATAGTGTCTGCGAACATGACATCCGTCTTTTTCAAATAAAAATGAAGTAAGATTATCAATGATTTCTTCCAATTCTTTGCTATTTATGGTTTGGCTGTATATTTTTGCAGCTCCTGCTTTTCCATAAGCTCCAACAGATGCACTTTTAACGTCCAAGTCATCAGCCTGCCATCTTTCAATGAAATTGCAGGCATTTCCTGCTTTACCATAAACTTCGATAAATTTCTCCGAATCTACATCTGATAATCCTTGCTCTAATGTACTCATTATTTGGTCATTGACTTGTTGAATTTTCATTATTTCAGGCTTTTTCAAAGCAAGATTTCCCAATATCTCAGCAGCATACTTTCTTATGATAAAATTCTCATCAATAGCGGCACCAAATAAAGGTTTAAATAATTTTACTATTTCAACTTGTTCGTTTTTAGGATTTTTTCTCTCTATTTCATCGCTTATTGAAGAAAGTAACCGTATTTTTGATGTTTTGTATTTTTTTACAGCATCCTTGATATAGATCATCCAGTTTCCTGTCGGGTTAAATCTAAGTTCTTCGAAAACTTTTTCTTTTTGTTCAAAATTTACTTTATTTTCAACATGCATCCTTTCTATAGCATCTTTAGCAGCTTCCCGAACAGGTTCTACATCAGATAAAGCTCTTTCAAATGCTGAAATTATGCGATTAAGTATACCATCATAACGTGCACAACTTTTCTCTTCTATTTGTGAATATGCTAATGCATCTATTGCAGAAATCCTCACTGTTATCGAAGCATCCTTTATTGCTTCAAAAATAGGTTTTAATATGTTGAGAGCCCCTTCTTCCGTAATAGCAATACAATGATGGGCAGTACATTCATCTTCAATACTAAAAAGAAAAGCTCTCTGCAACTTTTCTGACTTTCTGGCCGGCTCTGCTAATTCAGCGAGCCACATCTCTGAAGGAATTAATTTAACTGGACTTAAAGTAATAGCTGCTTTAAATGAAGGCTTTACATTAATTCTTTGCACATTATAATAATTAAAATTTAAACCTGTAAGTTTCATAAAATTCTTTTGCCGCTTTTTACTGATATAAAGTATAAAATTCGAACATAAAAAAATTTGACATGAATTTATGAAAAACTTACACATTCTTTACAAAGTTAATAATAATATTTATATATAAAAAGAAAGATTTTTTGGACAAATAATATTTAAAACAATTACATCTTCACAAAAAACTTTTGATTTTATAAAATAATAGCTTCCTGAGTATTAAAGGAGTTTTAATTTGTCACAATATTTTAAAATGACTGATTTGATTACAAAGAAGAAAAACGGCGAAAAACACAGCGCCGAAGAAATAAATTATATCGTTTCCGGTGCGGCAAACGTTGCAATCCCGGATTATCAGCTTTCGGCATGGCTTATGGCAGTTTGTCTGAAAGGCATGGATTTCGAAGAAAGTTCGATTTTAACCGAAGCAATGGCGAACTCAGGAGATATACTTGATTTGTCTTGTCTAGGGGAGAATATAACCGACAAGCACAGCACCGGCGGAGTAGGTGACAAAGCAACTCTGGTGCTAATTCCTCTTCTTGCCGCAGCGGGACTGAAAACCGCTAAACTGTCCGGTAGAGGGCTCGGACATACAGGCGGAACAATCGACAAACTTGAATCAATTCCCGGATTTCAGACTTATCTGGATTTGGACAGATTTTTAAATCAGGTTAAATCAATCGGAGCGGCTATAAGTTCACAGACACTCAATCTTGCTCCTGCTGATGCCAGAATATATGCACTTAGGGATGTAACGGCAACAATCGACAGTATTCCTCTTATTGCATCATCTGTCATGTCGAAAAAAATCGCCGCAGGAGCAAATATAATAGTCCTTGATGTCAAATGCGGAAGCGGAGCCTTTATGAAAACCGTTGAAGAAGCCTCAAGACTGGCTGAAACAATGGTTCAAATCGGAAATAAACTGAATAAAAAAACTGCCGCAGTAGTAACCGACATGGAACAGCCTCTCGGCTGTGCGGTCGGCAATTCCCTTGAGGTAAAAGAAGCGATTGATACGCTGAAAAATAACGGACCTGAAGATTTAAAGAAATTATGCCTTTATCTGGGCGCAATCAGCATGGTTAAAGCAGGAAAAGCCGCTGATATCAAAGATGCCGAAATTATTCTGGAAAATCACCTAAAAGACGGCAGCGCGTTTGAAAAATTCAAAGAAATTGCTTCATGGCAGGGAGCTGATATTGATTATATCGATAATCCCGAAAAGCTTCCTTTTGCCGATCATATTATTGAAGTGAAATCTCAAAACTCGGGTTTTGTTGAAAAACTTGACGCTTTAAGCGTTGCAAAAGCCTGCAAAGTTCTCGGCGCAGGAAGAGACAAAAAAGACGACAAAATTGATTATTCGGTGGGCATTTTACTGAATAAAAAAATCGGCGACAGGGTTGAAAAAGACGAGGTTCTGGCGAGAATTTATGCCAATGACAGCGAAAAAGGCAATATTTCAAGGGATTTGATGCTTTGCGCTTTTGAAACATCAGAAAACCCCGTTATAAAACCTGATTTGATAATCAAAACAATTGAATAAAGGGAACCGGGAAAACAGTAAAACTACTCTTCTTTTTGGGTGACTTTTTTGAGCTCTTCGATACTTTCAGCCAAAAGTTTGTCGATATTCGACTGAACGTTGAGAATTTCAATCAAATCGTCTTTGGTAATGAAATTCATTTTGATTAAAATTTCTCCTACCGGAAGATTTTGTATCTTTTGCTCCTGAAGAGCCTGCTCCATTTGAGGAACGGTGATTTTCCTGTGTTGGAGAAGTATTTCACCCAGTCTTGGATGTTGAGCAAATTTTTCCCACTGTTCAAGATTAATTTCATTCGCCATATTTATGTTTCCTGTTGAGATGAAATTTCTGCGTTTTCCGCTTTTGCTTCCTGTGCTTTTTCTTTGGGTTCGGATTCTTCTTTGGGCTTTCCTTCAATTCTTTCGAACTGAATTTTCTTGCCGTCCAATTTAAGTTTAATTATATCATTATCGCGATATTTTCCGGTCAAAATTTCTTCGGCAATCGGGTCTTCTATTTTCTTTTGAATAACCCTTCTAAGAGGTCTTGCGCCGTAGGTCTGACTGTAACCTTCATCCGACAGATAATCTCTGACATCATCAGGAACTTCAAGGTTAATTTCCTGATTATTAAGTCTGCCGATAAGGTCTTTAAGCATAATATCAACGATTTGTCTGATTTCACCTTTTGTAAGATGAGCAAATACGATAATATCGTCCAATCTGTTCAAGAATTCCGGACGGAAGGTCTTTTTCATTTCTTCCATAACGGTGTCCTTCATTCTTTCGTATCTGTCTTTTTCTTCGTCATCAGCTACCGTAAAGCCAAGCTTTGAAGTATTTTCGAGGTTTTTCGCACCTACGTTGCTGGTCATAATTATAATGGTATTTTTGAAATTGACCACTCTTCCTGTTGAATCCGAAAGCCTGCCGTCGTCAAGTATCTGAAGAAGAAGGTTAAATACGTCAGGATGAGCTTTTTCAATTTCATCAAAAAGTACAACCGAATATGGTCTTTTTCTGATTGCTTCGGTAAGCTGTCCGCCTTCGTTATAGCCTACATAGCCCGGAGGTGAACCTATGAGCTTACTGGTATTATGTCTTTCCATGTACTCGGACATGTCAATTCTGACTATATTGTCTTCAGAGCCGAATACAGCTTCTGCAAGCGCCTTGGCAAGTTCAGTTTTACCTACGCCGGTAGGACCGGAGAAAATAAAGCTCCCGATAGGTCTTGCCGGATTTTTTAAGCCTACGCGGGCTCTTCTGATAGCTTTTGAAATTGCAACAACAGCAGAGTCCTGCCCGATTACTCTTCCGTGAAGCGTTTCTTCAAGTTTTAACAACCTGCCGGTTTCGCCTTCGGTGAGCTTCGTTACAGGAATACCCGTCCATGTGCTGACAATGTGAGCAATTTCTTCTTCGGTAACGGTTACTTTATTTGCTTCCTGTTCGTTTTTCCATTTATTGGCAATTTCTCTGATTTTTTCTTTTAAATCAGCTTCAATATCTCTTAATTGACTTGCTTTTTCAAATTCCTGATTGCGTATTGCCTGTTCTTTTTCCCTAATAATGGATTTTAATTCTTTTTCGATTTCTTTGCCTTCTGGAGGAAGCAGGCTGGCTCTGAGTCTTACGCGGGAACTTGCTTCGTCGATAAGGTCAATAGCTTTGTCAGGCAGGAATCTGTCTGTAATATACCTGTCTGAAAGCTCGACTGCAGCATCTATTGCCGCATCAGATATAATGAGCTTGTGGTGTTCTTCATATTTCGGTCTTAAGCCCTTAATAATTTCGATTGTTTCTTCCGGTGAGGGCTGATCGACATAAACCGGCTGGAATCTTCTTTCAAGCGCGGCGTCTTTCTCAACATGCTTGCGATATTCATCAATTGTAGTAGCGCCTATTACCTGAAGTTCGCCTCTGGAAAGCACCGGTTTAAGGATGTTTGCCGCATCAATAGCGCCTTCGGCGGCTCCGGCTCCAATTAATGTATGAAGCTCATCAATTATGAGGATGACATTACCGGCGCCGCGGATTTCATCCATAATTTTTTTAAGTCTTTCCTCAAATTCGCCTCTGTATTTTGTACCGGCGACAAGCAAGCCCATATCGAGCTGAACAAGTCTTTTATCTTCAAGGATTTCTGGAATATCTCCGCTTGCAATTCTGTTGGCAAGTCCTTCGGCTATTGCGGTTTTACCAACGCCGGGTTCACCAATCAATACGGGATTATTTTTTGTCCTTCTGCCCAGTATTTGGACAACTCTTTCGATTTCTTTTTCTCTGCCGACAACAGGATCAAGTCTTTGCTCCTGTGCAGCCTGAGTTAGATTTGTCCCGAATTCGTCAAGGGTTGGGGTTTTGCTTCTGCCCTGACTTTGGGTAGAGCTCATGCCGGTTCTTGTTTCGCCGAGCATTCTTATTACGTTGCTTCTTAATTTATTCAAATCAACGCCGAGGTTTTCAAGCACTCTTGCGGCAACTCCTTCGCCTTCTCTGATAAGCCCTAAAAGGAGATGTTCCGTGCCTATATAATTATGTCCCAATTGTCTTGCTTCATCCCAGGAAAGCTCAAGGACTCTTTTAGCTCGAGGGGTAAAAGGAATTTCAACAGCCACGAAGCCTGAACCTCTTCCGATAATTTTTTCCACTTCAACGCGGGCTTCTTTAAGGTTTATTCCCATTGCTTTTAGAGTTTTGGCAGCAATTCCGGTGCCTTCACCGACAAGCCCGAGAAGAATTTGCTCTGTGCCGACAAAGTTATGCCCCAGCCTTCGAGCTTCTTCCTGCGCCAGCATTATTACCTTAATGGCTTTTTCTGTAAATCGTTCAAACATGAAATTAATTTCTCCTGTATGAAAATCCTCTTTTAATAACTATAAATGTTTATAACAAAAATATCTACAACTTAACGTATTATTATTGTTCTTTAACTGTATTTTACAATAAACATTTTTGTCCTTGGGAAATTATAGAATTATTTAATATTTATGTACATTTAGCTTTTGAATTTATTTCTTAAAGTAGTACATTATTAGTAAAGTTATTTTTTAGAAAGAGGGAAATATGTCATTAATAATTGCGGGCAAAACATTCAGTTCAAGACTCCTAGTCGGTACGGGCAAGTTTAAAGATTTTGAAACGATGCAAAAAGCTCATGAAGCAAGCGGAGCTGAAATTGTAACTGTGGCAATCAGAAGAGTCGATATTAAAGCTCCCGGTCATGTCGGTCTTATGGAAAGTCTGGATTTTGACAAATACTGGCTTCTTCCGAACACGGCAGGATGCAGAACCGCCGAAGAAGCGGTCAGAGTGGCCAGACTTTCAAAAGCTATGGGCATTAACAACTGGATTAAGCTCGAAGTCATTCCCGATCCCAAATATCTTCTGCCAGACCCGATAGAAACGCTTGAAGCAGCTAAGACACTCATAAACGAAGGTTTTGTCGTACTGCCCTATATCAATGCCTGCCCTATCCTTGCAAAAAAACTAGAAGAAATCGGCTGTGCTACCGTAATGCCTCTGGCGTCTCCGATAGGGACCGGACAGGGTGTTAGAAATGCCGACAGCATAAGGCTTATTATCGAACAGGCAAATATTCCGGTTGTTGTTGACGCGGGACTCGGTGTGCCTTCCGACGCAAGTTCGGTTATGGAAATGGGCGCAGACTGCGTGCTTGTTAATACCGCCATAGCTGAAGCCGAAAATCCCGAACTCATGGCAGAAGCCTTTAAGTTAGGGGTTCAGGCAGGCAGAAAAGCTTTTGAAGCAGGGCGCATTCCCGTTAAAGCATTCGCCAGCGCATCGTCACCGCTGACGGGCGTTGTGCGGTGACCTGAAAATATTTTATTTGTTCTCCTGATATGTTCTTTCTCTCCACTGTTCAATATAGATGTATAATTGAATAACCATGAACAAATACGGAACTTTGTATATTTGTCCGACTCCTATCGGTAACCTCGAAGACATTACTCTTCGTTCTCTTCGCATTCTGAAAGAAGTTGATTTAATTGCCTGTGAAGATACAAGAATAACGTGCAAACTGCTAAACAGATATGAAATTAAAACACCCACAACCAGCTATCATAAATTCAGCGAAAGCAAAAAATGCGGGCAGTTAATAAATTTGCTCAAAGAAGGCAAAAACATCGCGCTTGTGTCCGATGCAGGAACACCGCTTATAAGCGATCCGGGAAATGTTCTGGTAAAAGCCGCGGCAGATAACGGCATAAAAATCGAACCCCTCCCCGGCGCGTGCGCGTTTACGACTCTTTTAAGCGGCATTTATCTTGAAAATCCGAACTTTGTATTTTTAGGCTTCCTGCCGAAAACAAAGTCAGAAAAAGAAAATCTGCTCTTGAAATACAAAGATACAAATATAATAATCTACGAAGCTCCTTCCAGACTGGTTAAGACTTTTGAGGAAATAAAATGCGCTCTTGGAAGCGTAAAAGTAATTACAGGAAGAGAGCTGACAAAAATTCACGAGGAAATTAAAAGAGACAACATAGAAAACCTCATTGAACATTTTTCCGCAAACCCTCCTAAAGGCGAGCTTTGCATTATTATTGAAGGAAATTCGGACAATCTGAATATTGAAGAAAAAGAGCTTATTGAAAAAATCGAAATCCTGAAAAAAGAAGGATATACGTCAAAAGAAATAAGCAAAATTCTTTCGCTTTTAACAGGTTTGAGCAAAAACGATATTTATAAACTGACAGTCCGTTAATAAGACTGTTAACGGATATACTAAACGAACAAAAAAGTTCAACTTATATTAAGATGTTTTCTAATATGTGAAAACAGTATTGATACCTGAAAAAATCAGAAATTTTTCATTTTACCCCCAAAAGCCCTTTTACGTGCCATAATAAAATTAATAGAAAAAAGAAAACTTCTTATTATATATGGACTTTGGCGAGAAAAAGGATTTTATTGCAATAAGGGGCGCTAACCAGCATAACCTTAAAAACATAGACGTTAAAATTCCCAAAAACGCATTGGTAGTTTTCACGGGGGTCAGCGGTTCCGGCAAAAGCAGTTTGGCTTTTGATACCATATTTGCCGAGGGACAGAGACGCTACGCCGAAAGCCTCAGCGCGTATGCAAGACAGTTTCTCGGACAGCTTAAAAAGCCTGATGTCGAAAGCATTGAGGGCTTAAGCCCCGCCATTTCCATTGACCAGAAGTCCGCCAGCCACAACCCGCGTTCAACCGTGGGAACGGTTACGGAGATATATGACCACCTGCGATTGCTTTACGCCCGAATTGGCATTCCTTACTGCCCTTCATGCGGAAGAGAAATCTCTCCGCAAACGCTTGACCAGATTGTGGATAGGGTGCTTGATTTAGACGAAGGTACTATGATTCAGATAATAGCTCCGGTAATAAGGGGCAAAAAGGGCGAATATTCCGCTGTTCTCAACGAGCTTAGACAGGAAGGGTTTATAAGAGTCAGAATTGACGGCAAGATTTACAGTCTTGACGAAGACGAGCTTAAGCTTGAAAAAACCAAAAAACACGACATAGATATAGTCATAGACAGGATTATCGTTAAGGAGAGCTCCCGCGCAAGGATTTCGGAAAGCGTGCAAACGGCTTTGAGCAAGGCAAACGGACTGGTAATCGTTGATGTAATAGGCAAAAGAGAAATCATGTTTTCGGAAAAACTTGCCTGTGAAGCCTGCGCTCTTAGTTTTGAAGAGCTTTCAC
>CAZEDP010000034.1:9279-11697 GCA_964511035.1 uncultured Gammaproteobacteria bacterium | reverse complement strand
GACCATAAGCCCGATTAAAAACGCAAAACCCCATTTTGCAAATGCTTCCTGCGTTTCTTCTTTAACCGGTCTTCCTCTTAAGCTCTCAATAAATAGAAACAGCAAATGTCCGCCGTCAAGAGCAGGAATCGGAAGAAGATTCACAATTGCCAAGTCAAGACTTATCAGGGCTGTTAAAAGCAAACCTTCCCAGATGCCCTGATTTTGAATGATATCGCCGCCGACTTTTGTTATTGCAACTATGCCGTGCAAATCATTCAAGGGGATTTTGCCCGTAAAAATAAGTCCCAGCCCGCTTATCATATAATAAGCATTTCTCTGGAGATAGCTGTAAGAAACTGTTACTGCCGACCATGGACTTTTAACGGGTGTGACAATTTCTTCGGATTTTAGCTTGAGTCCGATAATTCCCTTTTCGTCAGGCAAAATAGTAGGAATGGCTATAACTTTACCGTTTCTGAGAGCTTTTATGTTAATTGCATGAGCCGTATCGGCTGATGCAATAGCTAAATCGGCAAGCGAGTACTTACCGTCCGAAACTATATATGTTTTATTGAAGACTTTATCTCTGAGAGCTCTCTGTTCTTCGGAAAGAGATGTGCCTTCGGGTTTGTAATTAACCAAAGAGGCTATATCACCGCCGTTAAGGTCAATTTCTTTTTCCGGTTTGTACTGAGGAAGATTAATTTTAAGACCTTTAGGCAGCAGACCGCCTGAATTTAATTCTTTTGATAAGCCGGGATTCAATGAAGTTATCTTTTCAAGTCTGTTTGTAAATGCTTCGTTATCGACATATCCGTCGAATTTTTTACTTCTGCGGGCAATTTCAATAAATTTAACAGGAGAATCAATTTTTTCGCCGTTTACGGAAAGCAAACGGTCGCCTGCTTTAAGGGTTGAAGAATATGCGGCAAGTTTCTTGTCGTTAAGGATTTTGTCCACATATATATTGTATTTCCCGGTCGGCAAACCGCCGGAAAAAGCTGCAACAAATAAAACTATAAAATAAGCAATCACCACGTTTGCCGTAACTCCCGCCGAAATTACCAGAAATCTTTCCCAGATTTTTTTGTTAGAAATTCTTGAGGGGTCGTCTTTCGGTAAATCGCTCTCAGGATCATCGTCGGGGAAACCTACATATCCGCCCAAAAGAAACGCATGGATACAAACTTTGGTATCACCCCAATTGGTTTCATATAAAGTAGGTCCGAAAGGCAAGCCAAAACCGAATTTGTCAACCTTTATCCCTCTCCACCTTGCAACCGCAAAATGCCCCAGCTCATGAACCAAAACAAGAATACTGAGTAAAAAAAGCATTATAAGTATGTACATATGAACTCCAATAATTACAAAGTTGCAACAATAACATACTACATTATTTATGAAAAATATTGAATAATCCGATATAAAAGCTTTATCATATATATTTAGTATAGATTAATTATATAAAGAAATGTAAATATTATATATTATTTATATTAAAAAATAGCAATTTTTATATACTAATCGTTTTATTTAATATATAGCGCTGAATTATGAGAACAAAATTTTATATGACTCGAGGAGGTCAAAGTATGAGTAATTATTTAGATTCTTTAACAAAAATTAGAAACGCATCAAATAATATTAATCAGTCTAGTGCTGCTAAAACGAATACTGCTAAAGATGACAGCAGTATATTCAGCACACAAAAGGATGCAAATGAATCAAAAACATTTGATTTAAACGGCACTAAAGTTGAGTTCGGCAAAGATGTATTTAACGTACAGTTCAGCCAAAGTAACGGAATTAATCAAACCAACTATGCTATTCAATTTGGCGGAGGAACAATCAAGCAGGATAATGATGCACAAGGAAACAATATTCATCAGGATAACGTCGCAATTCAGTTTGGTAACGGCACAATAGAACAGGATAATGATGCCGAAGGCAAAAATGTTGATCAGGATAATATGGCATTCCAATTCGGCAACGGCGGCAAAATTGTTCAAAGCAACGATGCAAAAGGTGAAAATGTTACCCAGTCAAATTTAGCTGATCAAAAAGGCAATAATAATACAGTAATTCAAAACAATGAAGCAGAAGGCAAAAACGTTACTCAGAAAAACGAAGCCAAGCAAGAAGGCAAAAATAATACAACCGTTCAAAATAACGAAGCCAAAGGCGAAAATGTAAAACAAGAAAACGAAGCAAAACAAAAAGGCAATAATAATACAGTAATTCAAAACAATGAAGCAGAAGGCAAAAACGTTACTCAGAAAAACGAAGCCAAGCAAGAAGGCAAAAATAATACAACCGTTCAAAATAACGAAGCCAAAGGCGAAAATGTAAAACAAGAAAACGAAGCAAAACAAAACGGCAACAATAATACAGTAATTCAAAACAATGAAGCAGAAGGCAAAAACGTTACTCAGAAAA
>CAZEDP010000034.1:0-9179 GCA_964511035.1 uncultured Gammaproteobacteria bacterium | reverse complement strand
AATAATACAGTAATTCAAAACAATGAAGCAGAAGGCAAAAACGTTACTCAGAAAAACGAAGCCAAGCAAGAAGGCAAAAATAATACAACAGTTCAAAATAACGAAGCAAAGGGCGAAAATGTAAAACAAGAAAACGAAGCAAAACAAAACGGCAACAATAATACAGTAATTCAAAACAATGAAGCAGAAGGCAAAAACGTTACTCAGAAAAACGAAGCCAAGCAAGAAGGCAAAAATAATACAACAGTTCAAAATAACGAAGCAAAGGGCGAAAACGTTAAACAAGAAAACGAAGCCAGACAAAAAGGTATGAATAATACAATAATTCAAAATAACGAAGCCAAAGGCAAAAACATAGTCCAGAAAAACGAAGCTGAACAAAAAGGCTGCCGCAATGAAATTAAACAATTCAACTATGCTGAAGGTTTCTGCGGCAAACAGGAAAACATTGCCATACAAAAAGGCAAATGCAATAAAATTGAACAAAAAAATGTATTCAAAAATTGTCAGCCGGTTGCTGCAAATGAAACAGCAACTCTATGGGGTGATCCTCATCTTATAGGCGGTGACGGAGAAAAATACGACATTATGACACCCGGATATCAAAGCCTTTTAAAAGACAGAGATGTTGCCATAAATGGCCGCTTCACAAGTTGGAACGGAGCATCCACAATAACAGCAGATGATCAACTTGGTATTAAATACGGCAGCAGCGTAGTTGAACTTGATGCAAACAAAAACGGACAAGGTAAACTCAACGGCAAAGCCACAACTTTTGAAGTAAATAAAGCATACGACCTCGGTAAAGGCTGTTCTCTTCTTTATACCGGCAGTGAATACAAATTTACCGGTGATGATGAATATGACTCAATAACAGCAAAAGATCAGGGCGCTTATTTCGATACATCAATTCACACCAGCACAAAAGGCGTAGGTTTTGACGGATTTCTTCCAACCGGCTATATGGGTGAAACATTCGATGAAGACAAAACACTCCAGATCGGACCGAAACATAATATCGATTATTACAAAAGAGAATCTTTGACAGATTTCTAAAAATAAATTCCATAACTCAAAAATCCCGCAAACCGAGCGGGATTTTTTTGAGCCTGTTTTTTAAATCTTTATTTAACTCACAATCTAGTCAACAAATTCATGTTTATATACTTTATATATAATAAATATTATTTTATATATAAAGTATATAAGGCAATAAGATATCATAATCAGCGCAATACCCTACTAGACAGCATTTTGGAATATTTTATACTGCACTACATATAACAGAATATATAAACTTTTGTAACTAATATATATTTTTGATATAAAAATATAGCAATTTTTATATACTGATTGTTTTTAATATTATATAAGCTAAAAATCAATCAGGCACTACTGGATAATTGACATTAGGAGGTCAATGTATGAGTAATTACGTTAATTCTTTCAATGCATGGAACCCGATGAATTTCTTCCCTAACCTTTTTGGTAAAGGAAATACTTCAGTCGGCGACAACAACGTTTTGATAGGGGCAAACAATACCTCAGTCGGTGACGACAACATTCTCATCGGCGGAAACAACACATCAGTAGGGGACAATAATTTATTAATCTCCAATTCATTATTTGAAAACAGAACTCTTCCAAAAAATAATTTCGATGTTGAACTCGGTAAAGATGTATTTAACGTCAAATTCAGCACCGGAAGCTCAATCGACCAAGATAATTACGCACTGCAGTTCGGCGGCGGACTTATCGAACAAAATAACCAAGCTGTACAAAAAGGCAACGGCACAATAACTCAAGACAATTATGCATACCAGTTCGGAACCGGAACAATTAAACAAAATAATGAAGCTGTCCAAGAAGGAAACGGCTTAATCGAACAGAACAACAAAGCAGTCCAGATCGGCAGCGGAACAATTGAACAGGATAACAAAGCAGTTCAATTGGGCGGCGGCAAAATTGAACAGGAAAACGATGCAGTCCAATTAGGCAGCGGTAAAATTGAACAGGAAAACGATGCAGTCCAATTAGGCGGCGGCAAAATTGAACAGGAAAACAAAGCTGTACAATTAGGCGGCGGTAAAATTGAACAAGAAAACAAAGCTGTACAATTAGGCGGCGGCAAAATTGAACAGGAAAACGACGCAGTTCAAAAAGGCGGCGGCAAAATTGAACAGGAAAACAAAGCTGTCCAAGAAGGCAGAGGAATAATTGAGCAAAGCAACAAAGCCGTTCAAGAAGGCAGAGGCTTAATCGAACAGAAAAATAAAGCAGAACAAAAATGCGGCGGCAAAATTGAACAGAAAAACGAAGCCATTCAAAAAGGTTGCGGCAAGATAGATCAAGATAATGAAGCAGTTCAAAAAGGTTGTGGCGAAATAAAACAGGAAAACAAAGCAATTCAAGAAGGTAAATGTGAACCTAAACCTCCATGCGAGCCCAAGCCTCCATGTGAACCCAAACCTCCATGTGAGCCTAAGCCTCCGTGCCCTCCGCCGGAACCTCCATGCCCTCCCCCGCCACCTCCACCACCTCCACCACCGGTAGCGGCAAACGAAGAATCTCTTCTCCACGGCGACCCGCACTTCAACGGACCTGACGGTGAAAGATACGACATCATGACACCCGGCTACAACAGTCTCCTTAAAGACAAAGACGTAGCAGTCAACGGTCACTTCACAACTTGGAACGGTCAATCAACAGTAACCGCAGATGACAAATTAGGTTTCAAATACGGAAACAGCACAGTCGAACTCGGCGCAACGACAGACGGTAAAGTTAAACTCAACGGACAAGACACAACATTACAAGCTGACAAAGCATATGATCTCGGCAACGGATGTTCCTTAACCTACAAAAAATGGGATGCCACAAGAGGCGAATATCAATTCACAGGCGACGATGAATATTCATTCTTAGCAAAAGATCAAGGCGGACACTTCGACATCCAAACAAACACCACCGCAAAAGGCGTAAACAATGACGGAGTTATGCCGGACGGATACATCGGCGAAGCATTCGACGCAGACAGCAATATCTTAACAGGACCAAAAAACAACGCCGACTACTACAAGAGAAACAGCTTAACAGATTTCAGATAAGACTTAAAAGCTGATAATATATAAAGAACATCCCGCCTTAATAAGCGGGATGTTTTATGCATAATCCTGTGTCGAGTTTAAAGTTTTGTATATTTTTACTTGAAAATCGCAATTTTACCGCCGAAATTTTTTTTATATATATAGGAATGCAAATATAAGGACTTTCAATGAGCGAAAATATTCTTTCACTTCAGGAATTATTTATTCAGAAAATGGGCTTGTCTTCTCTTTTCAACATTAGTAAAATATCAAGCATGATAAAAAAATTAAGCCCGCGCGAATCCGAAACTTTAAGAATCGTTCTTGATACAGAACAGTTTGAAGCTGTATTAAACAGCCTTGAAGAAATGAGACAGAAAAAAGTTATCAGTTTTAATGAGGCTTTTTCTGACCTTCAATAATTTATTTGCTAAATCGAAGTTTTAAAATCGTAAATATATAAGTAATTATAAAAAGCAGCAAATTTCTTTTTGTCTGTCCGAAAATTCTGCTTTTGAAAGTATAGGGGATTTCTTTTATTTTCAAATCTCTTTTGCTTTTTGCAATTTTAAAAAGGATTTCTTCAACAATATCGAAATTGTCGCAGGAATAGTTTTGGCTTTTAATCAAATCAGACCTGTAAAGTTTGAAGCTGTTTGAAACGTCTTTGCATTTTAAGTTCAAAATTATCGAATATGAACAATTCAAAACTCTGGACATAAAGGTCAAAAGTTTGCCGTTTTCGGTAAAACCGCCTTCAATATAGCGCGAGGCTATAACTACATCATAATCATCCTTGTATTCAAGCATTTTTGATATAAATTCAGGTGAATGCGAACCGTCCGCATCCATAAATATAATGAATTTGCCTTTCGATAACCTGATGCCCTCTCTTACTGCAGAGCCGTATGAATTGTTTTCTTTCCTGTTTGTATAAAAAGCCCCGAATTCTTCGCAAACGCTCTGTGTATTGTCAAGAGGCGTTATCGTGTCAATTATCAAAATTTCATAACTAAAACCCGTTTTTTCAAGAGTATCTTTAAGCCTCGGAAGCAAAAGCCTTAAATTTTCTTCTTCAAGAAATGAGGGTATTATTACGGTTAAGTCCAATGCAACTCCATCTTTTATCAATCATTGCTTTAACTATACTAAAAATGTGATTAGAATTTAACAACCAATTGATTCAATGTTAAGTTCACCATTTTCTCCTCTGGTTACTCTCATTCTATGACCCCAATTGCCATAACCAACTTGTCTCCGAACGTCCGGCGGGGGATTACTGGCGTCATATTCTTCAACTTTCCCTCTATCTCGAATAAAACTTGCAGCTTCTTCTCTTGTTTGTTTTTCTCGTAATCTATCATAGAATTTGTTTCTGTCAGCTTCTGACGTACCATAATCATATTTAAACGAAACCTTATGGGGAATTGAAAAACTTGTTAATTTCAACATTTTTCTGTTCTCATTATTAACTCACAAGTATAGAAAGTCTCGTCAATTTATAAAAGTGCTTTATGGAAAAGGAATTTTAACAATTATTAACATTTTGAGCTAAAACCGCTTTTATTCCCTGAATTTTATCGACTTTCGGTTTCCAGTCCAAATATTTTTTAATTTTACTGCAATCCGCAACAAAAACCTTTTGGTCGCTTAGTCTTGGCGGGAGTTTTGTGTAATTAAGCTCTATATTCAATTCTTTTTCGAGAATGTCGAATAATTCAAGCAAAGAAAGGCTGTTTTCGATTCCTCCGCCTATATTAAAAACTTCACCCTTTATTTTTTCAATATTTTGACCTGCTTCTAAATACAGCTCAGCAGTATCAGAAGCAAAAAGCACGTCTCTTACCTGTTTGCCGTTTCCGCAAATCGTAAAAGGCTCTTTCAAAATTCCTTTTTGAGTTTCCCTCGCCTTTGCACAAAACCAGCCTACCCAGCCCTGATCAAATGTCGAAAACTGTCTTGCTCCGTACATTGAAGAATGTCTGAAAACAGCCGTTTTTAATCCGAAAATTTTCGAATAGTCAATCATATACATATCGGCAGAGCCTTTTGAGCAACCGTAAGGGGTTTTAAAGTCAAGCTGAAGATTTTCGGGAAAACCTTCCGGATAGTCCGACGCAATATAACGAGTAGCAGTTTCTTCGTATTTAATATATTCAAGGTCACCGTAAACTTTATTTGACGATGAATAAACAACGGCGCTGTCGGGCGAAAACTTTCTGACTGCTTCAAGCAGGTTCAGGCTTCCTTTTGCGTTTATCTCAAAGTCCATAAGAGGATTTTCAATAGAAGTAGTCATTGCAACCTGCCCCGCCAGATGAAAAATTATATCGGGCTTTGCTTCTTTGATTACTTTTTCAATTTCTTCCCCGTTTCTTATATCCCCTTGAACAAAATTAAACTCCCCGATGTTTTTAAGCCAGCTTAAATTCTCATCGGTGCCAACTCTTGACAGATTATCGAAAACAAACAGCTCACAGCCGTTTTTCAATATTTCAGCCGAAATATTTGAGCCCAGAAACCCGCATCCTCCTGTTACCAGATATTTCATTTCATCAATCCTTTTTCTGCTTCAATCGTCATTTTTAAACCGTCTTCAAGAGCAACTTTCGGCTTCCACCCCAGAGAAAGAAGTTTTGCAATATCAACGCAGGAGTTCATAATTTCGTTTTCCCGATAGGGAATTTTGCCGAAATTGAGTTTTGTGACTGTGTTAGCTGCTATTTTTTTAATCATCGTAACTGTTTCTTTAATGGATATATTATTTCCGCTTCCTATTTCATAGTGTTCAAATTCGTTTTTGTTTTTATCAAGATTTTGAATAATTTTCATAAAACCTTCAACCGCATCGTCAATATAGATAAAATCTCTCTTCTGCTCGCCTGCCGTGAGATCTATTTCGGGAACATTGTTTAAAACGGCTCTTATAATATGTGTAACGAATTTGGAATCATCATCATTGAAGCCGTAAAAATGCTCAAGCGATACGTTTATGCATTTAACACGGGAGGAATAGACCTTGAGCCAGTCCAGAAACTGCTTTTTTGACAGTGAATAATTGTTAATTCTTTTGTCAATGACGGTATCCGTATTTATAAAAACTTTTAAATCATTTTTAAGCCCTTCATGCAGGAGTTTCAGCGGAAGTATAAGGTTTGCTTCAACTATTTCAAGAGGATCGTTGTTTTTTCTGCCGTAGTTTGTGGCGCAGTGGAGGATATAATCAACATTATTCTCTTCAAAAATCCTTTTGAATTTGATTTTGTCGGCATCGTAGGATTTTACTTTATCCAAAAGCTTTTCTATTCTTGATGTATTTGAAAAAGAACGTTTTAAAATAATGACTTCAAAGTTTTCATCAAGAAGTCTTTTGAGCATATAACTGCCCAAGAACCCCGTTGCTCCCGTCAAAAGTATGGTTTTCTTCATTTCCCCGACGTTAAAACTATCTGTTACATTTATAAATATACAACGATGATTTTATTAAAAAAACTTTTTATGTCTAATCTCTGTCGTAAAAAAATGTTTTATGTTTTTTATAGATGAGCTATCAAATTTCTGTTTGTTCAGACTTTAATTCTTTAATAATCAGTGAAATATAATTATAATAAAAGAGGTATAAAATGATTAATCAAATTATTACAGGAACATCGAATTACAAAACGTCCTCAAATCAGTTAAAAATTAACAGGAAAAGAGATAGTATTTCATTTGGCATATGCCCACCTGAAATTTTGACGGTCGATTGCAGTAAATTTATCTATCCGAGAAGGCAAACTAAAGTATTAAATGTTGTTTTTAGTCGTCCGGATCCCATTCCATCAGGTCTTTTAGGTGATATAACGGGTTTTGATGTTTTGTCAAAAATAGATATTTATAAGATTGTATTGCTTTATAATATAAACCCTAATTCAAGTGTTTTAGCCAGAGCTGTTAGACAGGGGCATTGGGATAAAAAAAGTTTGTCAGAACTGACAGGCGAAATATTTAAAGGTTTATTCAACAAAAATTAAAGACAAAGCGCCTATGCGGTCATAAATTGTTGGTGCTCGACATCTGTCCGTCGTCATAAAACCTTCTAAAATCCAAAACCGTCATAGCGAGAAGAACATAAGCCCAACACTGTGATACAATAGGATCAGGACGGTTAGAAGATTATTATGAACAAATCTTAATATTTTTTTATATTTTTTAATAAAATTTTGAGGCGTAAATAAATTTGTTCGAAGACAAACACACCTTGATAAAGCCTTGAAAAGGCAACTTTACTCAAAGAAATTTGAAAGTAAGGTAAAGATTTTTCTTTTTAAAATGAATTCAAACAAAGATTCAAAATTTAATAGTATCTATTTTAAATTTTTGAAGAAAATATTTGCTTTGTGCATGATATGCTTAGTTAAAACAATTACTCAGTAAAAAACTATTAAGCTTAAGGTTATTTGTCAAGAAATTTGGATAGACTATGTATTCAGGCGAAGAACGTTTCTTAAAGCCTTTTCTGAAACAATATGATTTAGTTCCGCATTATGCAGTTAAATCACCAAATTTAGCCGCAATGGCGTTTTATGTTATTATGGGCATTTTTGTTTCTTTGGGATTGGTCGTAAAAGCCGACGGCAGCGGTTTATTATATCCTTTAAAGGATACCTCTTCCGTAAAAATGGAAAAATTAAAAGCTTCCATTGAAACTGTTGAAAATGCGAATTCGCTCATTGAATCAGATATCTTGACGTTAAACCATACTCTAAACAAAATGCTTGAATACAAAGAAAAAGAACAATTTTCCAAGCTGGCAAACTTAACGGGCTATTCTGACGTTGAAGGTCCCGGCATTATCATTAATCTCGCCGATAATGACAAACCTCTTAATACAAACGAAAACCCCAATGCAGGAATAGTTCATAATACCGATTTGTTGAGAATTGCGAATGATTTATGGTCTGCCAAAGCAACAGCAGTTTCCATAAACGACCAGAGAATAACCGCCTCATCCGAAATTAACTGCATTGGTCCCGCAGTACTGGTAAATAAGACCAGAATAGTATCACCTTTTATCATAAAAGCGCTGGGCAATCCTGATAAACTGGCTAAAGCCGTTAAAAAAGGACACTTACAGTCAATGGAACTCTACGGAATTAAATTTTTTATTGAAAAGTACGCAAAAATCAAAGTAGCTGCCGATCGCAGCGCATTAACGGGGGAATATTAATTATGTGGACTCCGATAGCAGGTTTGATAGCAGGTTTGTTAATAGGTATCCTGTTTCCGATAGCTCTCCCTGCCGTAAAAGCAAAGTATCTCGTATTAGCGGCGCTCACTGCCGTGGATTTTATATTGATTGGTTTTCAGTCAAGATTAAAAAACAATTTCATTGCAAGTTTTTTTATAATAGAATTTTTTTTAAACACAATAATTGCTGTAGGAATTGTTTATATTGGCGAAATTATGAATACAGATTTGTTTATTGCTGTTAGTATTGTGTTAAGTGCAAGGATATTCTATGATTTGTCAGCTTTGAATCAGGAAATATTCTTCCATAATAAAGAAACGGAAAGTAAGTAATGTATAAGATAAGAATAAGTGAGGTCAGGGATAAGTGAGCAGTAATTTTGAATTCAGGAACTTTGAGGGAAACGAACATCCTCGTGAAAACTTGAACCAGGCAAATATCAAAGTTGTCGGCGTTGGCGGCGGCGGCGGTAATGCGGTAAATCGTATGATTTCCGCAGGGCTGAGCGGCGTTGACTTCTGGACAATGAATACAGATGCTCAGGTTCTTAAAATGTCTATGGCTCAGAACAGAATTCAGCTGGGCTCAAGATTGACAAACGGTTTAGGTGCAGGCGGAGAGCCCACAAAAGGCGAAAAAGCAGCTGAAGAAAGCCGCGATGATATCATGGTCGCGCTTGACGGTTCCGATATGGTATTTATTACCGCAGGCATGGGCGGCGGAACAGGAACCGGCGCAGCTCCGGTTGTTGCGCAAATCGCCAAAGAACTCGGCGCTTTAACAGTTGCCGTGGTTACAAAGCCTTTCAGCTTTGAAGGCAAAAGAAGAATGAATCAGGCAATTCAGGGACTTGAAAAATTAAA